>NZ_JAXGFU010000006.1:0-277761 GCF_041008815.1 Pseudophaeobacter sp. A-200-2
TGTTCTTTGATCATTCCGATGATCTGTGCTTCTGTAAAACGGCTCTTTCGCATCTGTTTGCTCCATCAAGAGGTTGAGCAAACTCTACATTAAAGTGCGGGAGATTTCGGGGGGCAGGTCACTTTCCATACCTCGCAGGCGTTGCAGCCTGCGTATGATATGCTGCCCGCGTCAACGCCGAGTTGTCGTGGTGGGAGGGCATGGCGGATCGGAGGATCAGTCATGGAAACACCAAACTTACCAGCCATTCGCGCGCTGCGTCCTGCTTGGAACAAAGGTCGCATTGTCGGTCAGAAACGACCTCTAAAGCCAAAACATGTCTGGGCGATCAGAGTCCGGCTGGAACTGGCCGAGAATCATCGCGATCTAGCGCTCTTCAATCTGGCCATCGACAGCAAGCTGCGCGGTTGCGATCTGGTCAGAATGAAGGTCGTGGATGTTATGGCATCCGGCGAAATCAAGGAACGTGCGTCGGTTCTGCAAAGCAAGACGCAGAAACCTGTCCGCTTCGAAATCTCCGAAGGCACGCGGGCCTCTCTGGGCAGATGGATGCAAGACCCGCTTATGGTTGGCTCTGAATATCTTTGGCCAGGCCGATTTCACTAGCGCCTTCACATCTCGCCCCGCCAGTACGCTCGGATTGTCCGCGCTTGGATCACTTCGATAGGGTTGGAAGCAAGCGCCTACGGCACCCACTCGATGCGTCGCACCAAGGTGACACAGATCTACAAAAAGACCGGAAATCTGCGTGCCGTCCAGCTGCTGTTGGGGCACACCAAGATGGACAGCACCGTCAGGTATCTGGGCGTTGAACTTGAGGATGCGCTTGCGATCGCGGAGGCGATTGAGATCTAAAAAACTGGGCCGTCTTCACAGACGGCCCAAAGCCGCCTTCCACCCTACAAGCAGGTGCCGCGCCGCAGCTTCACCAAACCGGCCATTCGTCCGTAGTGCAGCATTTTCGGAGGATGAAGGTCGGCAGAGCGGACAAAGCCGACCTTTGTCATTTGGCGGTTAGCGGATACTGTCCCTCTACACGTCATGGATTTGGTTTGGGGAGCGCTACAATGAGTGAAGTGACGATCTTCGGTCTTGGCTTGATGGGATCGGCACTTGCCAAAGCCTGCCAGAAAGATGGGGTTCCTATAACCGTTTGGAACCGCACGATCGAAAAAGCGGAGGCGTTGAAACCTGTGAACGTCTCCATCGCCCAAACGATCTCGGAAGCGCTCGCTGCAAGTCCGGTTTCAATCATCTGTGTGGACGACCCCAGTTCGGTTCTCACCCTCTTTGGGAACAGCGAGATCTGGTCGCACCTGGAGGGTCGGACCGTTGTTCAACTCAGCACCAGCCTGCCGAAACAGGTGAGACAAGACCAAACATGGCTGACGGAAAGAAATGCGGACTTTCTTTATGGGGCCATTCACTGTGGCCCGCAAGACTTGGGAACGAAAGACGGTCATATCCTGTTTTCCGGCCCGTCGTCTGTCTACAAGCCGGTTGAAGGCCTCCTGAGCCATCAGGGCGGGAAGATCGAGTATCTCGGCGAGGACATTGCAGCCGTATCCGTGCTTGACCTGGCATGGTTATCGACCCGCTTCGGTGAATTCATTGGAATGCTGCACGCTGCCAACATATGCCAATCCGAGGGGATCGAACTGCAAAAATTCATTGAGATGTTTCCTGACAATGCACGCATTCAACATCATGTCGGAACGATACGGGATGGCACATACGATCAAAGGACGGCCACGTTATCCGTTTGGCGGGCATCGTTGGAACTGATGAAGCAGCAAGCCATTGACGCAGGCATGGATGCCGGATTTCCGAACCTCGTTGGTGGCCTTTTCGACAGGGCAGTCCAAGCCGACTATAGCGAAGAACATGTGATGGCGTTGTTCAAAGTTCTGAGAGGCGATGCGGGAACGGTGGATTGACAGTTCAGGTGCAGGGCAACCATGAGCCGCAGGTTGCACGAACGCCCGTCGGACGGACGAAAAAGCCTTTCGCGTGTTCCAGTTTTGCTCTTCGCCTCAGCATCTTGCCGAAATCACATGTGCCGCGTGCGGGACGTGCATTCCAGCGCCATCGAAATAGTCTCCGAGCCCCTCCAGAAAGGCCTCAACGGCACGTTCGACCCCATCTTTAGCTAATCCTGAAAGCTTGTCACCAGTATGCATCCCGCCCATTGCACCTGCGGCAAAGGTGCGGGCGTCGGGGTGATGCAGTGTTAGCGTCACCGCCTCTACATCGACATCTTCAAACCCCGCATCTTCAAAAAGCACGCGGAGTTCGACGCCATCCGGCAGGCTGCAAATCGCTCGCACGGCAGCAGCGGCCTCTTCTCCCACATGTGCGTTCAGCGCCGCCGCCTGCGCTTTCAGCATAGGGTTAACGTCCAGTTCCCTTTGGACACTGAAAAAAAGCCGCCCTCCGGGTTTCAGAACACGTCGCAATTCGCGCAACGCAGCGGGCCGGTCGGGAAAAAATTGCAACGCCTGCTGGCAAAAGGCGAGATCGAAACGGTGGTTTTCGAACGGCAATACGGCAGCATCAGCTTCGACCCATTCGGCTTCCAGCCCGGAACGTACCGCCAATGAGCGCGCAACATTCAACATCTCGGGGCTGTGATCGGCTCCTGTCAGGCCAACCGGCGCCGGAGCCAATTCAGCCACCAGTCTTATGACCACGCCGGTGCCGCATCCGAGGTCAAGAATGTGTTCCCCGGCGCGGGGGGCGGCACGTCGGATCACTTCCCGAGCCCAGGGCTCGAAAATCACCGGCACCAGAACGGATTGATAACGGTCTGCAAAACTGGACGAGTTTCCCATGGTAAACTCCTTTTTTTCCCGAGACGCTAAGTGCGGGCCGCCATCGTCCTTTCCCGCAAGCACGATGTATCGGTCGCTTTTGGCAGTATACTTGCGTTACCCCAGTTCTCAAAATGAGCCCGTTTTTTTGGGGGGTAGGTTTAGGACAAATCGTCAACTGTTGATTGGCCAGCAGTTGTGTCCGTGCCAAGAACCGAGTGAGACCGTCTTCGCTCCGGTCTGAACGACTGTCCCCGGTGAAGAACAACGTCGGCTCCGGGTTCAAAGCCGACTTGCGGCACCGCGGCACCAGGGTTGCAGCGACATCACACCTGTTCCCCGCCGCCAGATAACATCAGCCAGCCCAAAGCGGACTTGTACTGTTCTGCCGCAGTATCAGAACCTCCGGGCAATCGGAGCGGAAACCGGCCATTCGCTGCTTGTGCCGTTCAAGCTGGTAAACGAGGAAAAGCGGACATGGCTTGAGCGTTCTGAAAACTGTGCCACTCGCCATTTACAGACAGGACTGCGCGCCTCCCCACTTGGCCAGAATGCCCCTTCATGACTTAATCTTCTTCATGCCCGGATCATATAACGGTTTCAAAGAGGCGATGGCTTTGACACGTTCCCCAGCCACTTCGATTTCCCATTCGCCTTCCTCAACCCGGGCTCCGGTCAAGGGTTCGTTCAATTCGGCAAAACCAATCCCTACCGCGCCGCCCAGGCTGTGGCCATAGCCGCCGACCTGCAGATGGCCAACTTCGGCGCCGTCAAGATATATGCACTCATTCCCGTAAAGGAGCGGCTCGGGGTCCTGCAGCAGGAACTGCAGCATCCGGTTTCTGGGAACACCTTGCGCCTTGATCGCTGCAAGGGCGTCACGGCCGATGAAGCCGCCGGGTTTGTCCAGCTTGACCGCAAAGCCAAGCCCCGCCTCGATCGGGTTGTCGGTATTGTCCACATCAAGCCCGAAATCACGATAAGCCTTTTCCAGCCGCAGGGAGTTGAGGGTCTGCATCCCCGCATCGCGCAGGCCGAATTCCTGGCCTGCCTCCTTCAGCAGATCATAGATCTGCACCGCTGCGTAGGATGGCACCTGAAGTTCCCAGCCGAGTTCACCCACAAAGGTCACGCGGAGGGCTTTTACGATCCAATACCCGACGTCGATATCCTGCCAGGTCATGAAGGGGAAGGCCTCGTTCGACATGTCCGAGGTGGTCACTTTCTCCATCAGCAGGCGCGCCTTGGGACCATGAATGTTGATCTGCGTGATACCCGGAGTGAGGTCGGTGATGACGACGACCTCGCTTTCCTGAATGTGTCGCTGCATCCGCATCAGCGTATGGCCATGGCTGTTTTCCCCGACGACGACCATGAACCGGTCCTCGGCCAGGCGGGTCACGGTCAGATCGGCCTCGAACCCGCCTTTCTCGTTGACCCAAGCAGTGTAGACCAGCCGCCCCGGTTCCACATCAACCTCGTTGCAGGACAGGCGGCTCATCAGGGCAAGTGCATCAGGACCTTCCACCTGAAACTTGGACATGCTGGACATATCCATGATGATGACATCCTCGCGCGCCGCGCGGTGCTCTTCGGCGTGCCAGTCAAACCAGTTCTGGCGGAACCAGCTGTATCTTTCGACCTTCGCCTGATCGGGTGTCGGGGCGAACCAGTCGGGCATCTCCCAGCCGTGTCCTTCGGTGAAATATGCCCCATTGGCGGCCAATCGGTCATGCAGCACCGACCGTTTCAGGTCGCGCGCTGTCTGGTAGCTTTCGTTGTGATAGTGCTGACCGAACATCTTACCCAGCAGCTCTGGGCCGCGGTCCCGGCGGAAGGCAGGCGTGGCCTCGTGGCGGGTGAAACGATTCACGTTGATACCGGTGACGTCGATCGGCGGATGTCCATCCACGATCCAGTGCGCCAACACCTTGCCTGTGCCCGCCCCATTCAGGATGCCCAGAGAGTTCATGCCGCAAGCGACGAAACATTTGCGCAGCTCGGGCGTTTCCCCGACCAGCGGGGCAAGATCCGGCGTGAAGCTTTCCGGTCCGCAGAACAGTTTGCGCACGCCGACGTCGAGCGCATCCGGGACACGGGAATAGGCCTTTTCCAGATGCGGCCCAACACGGTCCCAGTCGGGTTCGATCTCACCAAACGAGAAATTCTCGGGAATACCCTCCAGTTTCCACGGAGCGGCGCCCGGCTCAAACAGGCCCAGCATCAGCCCTCCGACCTCTTCACGGTAATAGGTGTAGGTTGAAGGATCTTCCAGGACTGGCAGATCGCGGCTGAGCCCTTTGATGTTTTCGGTGATCAGATAATAATGCTCGGCGGCCTGCAGCGGCAGATTGATCCCAGCCCTGGCCCCCAGCTGGCGAGACCACATCCCACCACAGATCACGACGTTCTCCGCAGTGATGGTCTGGCCATCGGCGGTGCGTACCCCGGTGGCCGTGCCATTCTTGGCCAAAATTTCGGACACAGTGGTGCCTTCAAAAATCTGCGCACCGCCCATCCGGGCGCCTTTTGCCAGCGACATGGTCACGTCAACCGGATTGGCACGCCCATCTTCCGGGATATAGAAACCTGCCATCACATCGTTCAGATCCCCGATGGGGAACAAATCGGCTGTTTCCTTTGGCGAGATTTCGTGGATGTTGATCCCGTGCCGACGCATGAAGGGGGCCAGGCGGCGCATTTCATGCACACGCTCTTCGTTGTTGGCGATTTGCAGATAGCCGACGTCGCGAAACCCCGTTGGCACCCCGGTTTCCTTCTCCAGATTGGCATAGAGATCCCGCCCATGGGTGTAGATCTCACATTCGGCCTCCGAGGGAAGAAGCCCCGCCACGATCAACCCTGCAGCATGCCATGTAGTGCCTGACGTCAACTGGTCGCGCTCCAGAACGACAACGTCCGACATGCCAAGCTTGGTCAGGTGATAGGCGGTATTACAGCCGATCGACCCACCCCCGACAATCACCGTCTGCGCGTGCGAGGGGAGTTTCTGAGCCATCGGTTTTCCTTCCAGTGCGAATCTTGAATTTGATCAAATCCTACAATTGACCTGTAGCAGCAATCAACATACTGATTGAACAAACATTCAATAGAAAGCATTATGGTTTCGACATTCCCCCAGAAAAAGCCGCGCACCGCAGCGCCAGAGGTACGGCGCAAACAGCTGATCGAGGCAACCATCACCTGCATTGCACGCAAGGGCATATCCGGCACCACGCTCAACGCCATTGCCAAGGAGGCAGGTCTCTCGCTGGGGCTGGCCAATTTCCATTTCAAGAGCAAGGACGCGCTGCTGTCCGAAACGTTGAGACATCTGGCGGCCGAACATCGCGACATGTGGCTGCGCGATGTGCAACGCGGCGATCTGTCGGATGCAGAGAAGCTGCGCTCGATCGTATCATCACAGTTCCACCCGCGCATTTGCAGTCGAAAAAAGCTGTCGGTCTGGTTCGCCTTTTTCGGGGAGGCCAGCCATCGAAAGGCCTATCGGCTGAATTCTTCGCAGATCGACATGGAGAGACAAGACCTATGCGCGGAGCTGTGCGGAAATATCATTTCTAAAGGGGAATACGTCGACACCGACGCAGACCAGGTCGCCCAGACACTGGAAGGCCTTTTCGACGGCCTCTGGCTGAACATGTTGATGTATCCAGCCAAGTTCACGCGGGACACAGCTGAGCGGCAGGTGATGGACTATCTTCGGCTGGTTTTTCCAAAGCATTTTTATGATTGATCGAGGCTCCTCTTTCCAGCTTTTTCGCCAACGCCATCGGTCGCCTCAACTTTGGCGGACTGGACATATCCTGAACTCCAAGGCCGCAAAATTGCGCCCGCAGAGAATGTCTATTCCGGTGGATCGCACCGCAGCGTGCTCGGTGAAGCATCAACGGCCGCTTTTGGCTGGTCGGGCTACTGATCGCGCCATTCTGCGCCGACTTTGCAAAGTCCCCTTTCTGCGCTTCGCTGACCTTGAAGCCGGGCGCAGCATGATCAGCGGTGCAGTTTAGTCTCGGATGGCCGCTTTCTTCAGAACGGGGCGTTTCCTGTGCTGGTGCAGCTAACGGCAGCTGTCCGCCCTCTTTGATTGGCAACTCAGCTCAAGCAGCACCATCGACCGATGTAGCAGCAGATTCGTCCAAACGTTTTTCAGCGTCAGATTGCTCAGGAGCGTTCGTCGTCAAAACGCACCAGGTGCGATGTTCCAGTGTGATATGGTCTGCTGCATCTGCACCAAATGGCTTCGAACTAGCGGGCACAAGTGACGCGCCCAACAATGCCAGTGACTATTCCTCTGACAACGAAAACAAGGTTCGGAAAGTTGTCGCGGAACTCTTCTAAAGGGCGTAGGCTTGCTATATCTCGGCGTGAAGAGTGCTTTGTTGGCATCGCACCAGAGGCAACAACTCGAATTGGGGTATCAATGGGGGTACTCGAGAAAATCGAAATGATTTTCATGATTACTTTCAACAATATAACTATAAGATTAGAAGCCGCCCCCGGCACCATCTCCTTCGTTCAGGACATTGTTTTGCATCAGTTTTTGGACTGACCAAGACGAGGCGTAGAACAAATTGGAGAACAATTCACGCAGCCGTGTCTTCGTGAAGGAAGGCATCTACTACTTCACCCGCCGTATCCCAGTAGACCTGCGACAGCACCACTCGTCGGGCAAATTTTCCTACTCCCTAAGGACCAGATCCCGTTCCATCGCTCTTTCGCGGGCGAACAGGGCTGTAGGTAAGCTGGACGAGTCCTGGTACCATCTTCGCACACAGGATGCGGAACTCCCTGACAAAAACCTTCTCCGGCATGGTCTGACCCGGCAGGCTCATCTCTCTGGAGAGGATACTACTGTCACATCTGATGTTTTGACGCTGTCGGAGGCTGTATTGACGTATCTGCGTCTCAAAGGTCAGGGACGCCCTGAGACCTTCCACCGCGCGGCCCACCGTTCTTGCCGCTACGTGATCGACGTCTGCGGAGACAAACCACTGACAGACTGCACCAAGGCAGACGCGAACAAGTTCCGTGATGACCTGATCAAGCGTGGGCTGGCTGGCAGCAGCATTACCCGGATCTTCGGCACCGTCCATGCGGTCTTCAACTTCGCCGTTGCAGAGGTAGGGCTGTCCACCGCAGCGCCGTTTGCCAACGTCTACTATGATCGCAACGCCGGGGTTTCCGGCCTTAGCTCCATCCCTGTGCAGGACATTCGCACCGTTCAAGGTAAATGCGAGAGCGCTGGAGAGAGCAAGAGATGAGCCTTGAAACACCAAACCTACCCACCAGCCCAGCGCTTTGTCCCGCCTGAAACCAGGGGTCGCCGCCCAGCGATCCGCGAAACTATGTGCTGCAATCCGAACCACCCCTTTGGGCCAAGAGCGGTTGCTTTACCGCTGTGCAATCGCCGGTCAGGATTGTCACGATAGCACTCGGATAAAGGAACACCCGCTATGAAGATCGGCTTTATTGGCCTCGGCAATGTAGGAGGCAAGCTCGCGGGCAGCCTGCTGCGCAATGGTTTCGATGTCACGGTGCATGATCTCAACCCCGACCTTGTGGCCGAATTCATCGCGCGCGGTGCCAAGCCCACCAGTGGCCCCCTGGCGCTGATGCAGGACTGTGACGCTGTCATCACCTGCCTGCCCTCCCCGGCCGCCTCTGCGGCAGTCGTCGAGGAAATGCTGCCAGCCGTCGACAGCTCCAAGATCTGGATGGAAATGTCGACCACCGATGCAGGCGAGGTGAAACGCCTGGCGGCCCTGGTCGCCGAGCGCGGCGGCGCCACCATGGAATGCCCGGTCTCCGGCGGTTGTCACCGGGCTGACACCGGCAATATCTCGATCTTCGCCGGCTGCGACCGGGACACCTTTGAGCGGATGTTGCCAACACTGACCACCCTGGGCCGACGGGTCCTGCACACCGGCGATATCGGCAGTGCCTCGATCCTCAAGGTGATGACCAACTACCTTGCGACGGCCAATCTGCTGACCTGCTGCGAGGCGCTGGTAACGATGAAGGCCGCCGGTATGGACATGAACACCACCTACGAGGCGATGAAGATCTCCTCCGGCACCTCCTTCGTGCATGAGACCGAAAGCCAGGTCATCCTGAACGGATCGCGCGACATTTCCTTCACAATGGATCTGGTGAAGAAGGACATCGGTCTGTTCCAGAGCATCGCGGAGGCCCATGACGTTCCACTGGAGATCAGCCCCCTGATGGTTGGAATTCTGAACGACGGGATCGCGCGGTTCGGTGAACGAGAACTCTCGCCCAACATCATCCGCAGGCTGGAAGAGGCCACCGGCCTGTCGATCACCGCGCCCGGCTTCCCCGCCGAGATGACCGACGACGAGCCGGAAGAACCGGGGTACGAAGTCATTCCCACCGGCCTTTCGGCGCCGCTGGCAAAGCTATTGGACCAGTAAGGCCGGACCGTATGAAAAACGAGGCGCGATATCCTTTCGCGTCCCGTGTCTTTGGTGTCATTGACGCGCTGCTCAGGCAGAAAAGGGCGGCCTGACCTTCACTTCCAGAAAGTCCTCAAGTCCAAACCGCCCGCCCTCGCGGCCATTGCCCGATTGTTTGAACCCGCCAAACGGCGAACCGTAATCCGTGGCCCGCCCGTTGATGTGAATACCGCCTGCACGCAGGGCCCGCGCCATCCGCAGGGCCCGCGCCTCGTCCCCGGTGGAAATATAGGCGTCCAGCCCATAATCGGTATCATTGGCCAGCGCGATGGCCTCTGCTTCGGTGTCAAAGGGCGTCATCACCAGAACCGGGCCAAAGATCTCCTCGCGCCAGAGTGTCATCTCCGGGGTGACATCGAAAAAGATCGTTGGCCGGGCGAACCAGCCCTGTGCCAGTTCCGCAGGCAGATCTTCGGGGCGTCCCAGCCCGCCAATCAGCAAGGGTGTGCCTTCGTCCATGCCGATCTGGATCATCCGTTGCACGCGATCATATTGCAGTTGATCAAACAGCGGGCCGATGTGATCGCCTTCTTGATGCGGATCGCCGACCGCCTGGGCCGCGGCGGCGCTGCGGGCGATGTCGAGGGCGCGATCATAAACGCTGCGCTCAACCAGCATCCGAGTGGGTGCGTTGCAGGACTGACCGGTGTTGTCGAAACACTCCCGCACACCTTCGGTCACGCGCGCCTCCAGATCGGCATCGGCGAAGATCACATTGGGAGATTTGCCCCCCAGTTCCAGTGCCACTCGCTTGATCGTCTCCGCCGCATCACGCGAAACCGCACTGCCTGCGCGGGTGGAGCCGGTAAAGGACATCATCGCCACGTCCTTGTGCCGGGACAGGGCAGCGCCAACCGACGGACCGTCACCGAACACGAGGTTGAAGACCCCCGGCGGGAAGCCCGCCTCGTGGATCATCTCAGCAAAGAGTCGCGCCGATAGAGGCGTATGCTCCGAAGGTTTCAGAACGCAGGTACAGCCCGCCGCCAGCGCCGGGATGACCTTCAGCGCGATCTGGTTGATCGGCCAGTTCCACGGCGTGATCAATCCGCAAACGCCAATTGGTTCGTGGCTGACGATATCACCGTTGGTCAGGACCTCTTCTTCCTGATGCGCCTCAAGCGTGGCGATGAACGCCTCAAGATGGCCAAGCCCCGAAGCGGCCTGCACCTCACGCGACATGGTGATCGGCGCGCCCATTTCAGTGGTGATCGCCTGTGCAAGGTCTTCCATGCGCGTCTGCATCACCTCTGCCAGCCGGTGCAAAAGGGCCAGCCGCGTATCCTTCGTCGTCATGGAATAACTGACAAAGGCGGCCTGCGCCGCCGCTACCGCGCGATCCACGTCCTGCGCATTGCCAAGGGTCACCTGCCCCACCTGCGCACCCGTCGACGGGGTCAGGATGGGCATGGTCTGGCTGCTGTCAGGCGCCTGCCAGTCGCCGCCGATATAGAATTCGTTCAGAACAATCATGGTCTCTCTGCCTTTCAGGGTGTCACATGTGCGGTGTCGAGTGTCAGGTGAAGTTCGCGCCCCTCGTAGGGCAACGCAGCGATTGCGGCATCGTCAAGCTCCAGCCCCAGTCCGGGCGCCCGCGAAGGGAGGACATAGCCATCCTCCCATTCGATACCGCCCTTTACGCAGGACATGTAGGGGCCATCGAAACGGCCAATGCTTTCCAGGATCAGGAAATTGGGCGAAGCCGCCGCGATCTGAATATTGGCCGCCGCCACGATCGGTCCGCAATAAAGATGGGGTGCGATTTGCGCCTGTTTGACCTCAGCCATGGCAGCGATTTTCTTGGCTTCAAGCAGCCCCCCGACACGACCAAGGTTCATCTGCAGGATCGAGGCCGCACCTGTCTCAAGTACCCGGGCGAACTCATACTTGGTGCAAAGACGCTCCCCCGCGGCGACGGGGATGGAGGTAAACCGGGCGACCTCGGCCATGGCCTCCGGGCTTTCGGGGGGCACCGGTTCCTCGAACCACAAGGGATCAAAGGGTTCCAGCGCCCGCGCCATCCGCCGCGCGCCCGAAACGGTGAATTGCCCATGCGTCCCAAAGAGAAGATCGACACGGTCCCCCACCGCCGCGCGGATTTCGCGGCAAAAGGCGACCGAGAGGCTGATGTCCTCAAGCCGAGGCTGGTGGCCGTCAAAGATGGTGTAAGGTCCGGCCGGATCGAATTTCAACGCCGTGAAGCCCTGATCTGCCATCTGCACCGCGATCTCGGCCGCGATGCCCGGATCATTGTAGGCATTGGGCTGATCGGGGTCCGGATAAACGTCGCCGCCAGTGGGGTAGATGTAGGAATAGCTGCGCAGGCGCTCATGAACGCGCCCGCCCAGAAGGTCCGCAACCGGCTTATCCGCGGCCTTGCCCAGAATATCCCAGCAGGCCATTTCCAAGCCCGAGAACACGCCCATGACGCTGACGTCCGGGCGCTGGGTGAAGCCCGCGCCATAGGCCTTGCGGAACAACAGCTCGACCTGCTGTGGATCAGCGCCTTCGAACTGGCGCTCGAACATGTCACGCGCCATGGCGCAGCATACTTCCGGACCAAAGGTGGCGTTGTAGATTTCACCGACACCGGTGATGCCGCAGGCCGTCGTCACCCGGACGAAAATGAAATAGCGCCCGCCGTGGCGGGGCGGCGGGTTGCCGACGACAAAGGTTTCAAGTGTCTCAAGGCGCATATGCTGCTCCGTATTGATTGGGGGCGATCAACTGCTGTCTTGCAGGATCAGATCTGCTGCGCGCGCGGCGAGCATCATTGTGGGCGCGTTGGTGTTGCCCGAGGTGATGTTGGGAAAAGCCGAGGCATCGACCACACGCAGCCCGGCCAGGCCATGCACGCGCAGCCGCCCATCGACGACGGAGTCCTGTGGCCCCTCTCCCATGCGGCAGGTGCAGGTCGGGTGGTAGACCGTTGAGGCCCGCGCCCGAAAGGCCTCGAGCAGAGCCTCATCCTCCATATCGGCAAAGCCCTTGGTCTTGCAGCCGGATGTCACCGCCCTGAGCGCAGGCGTTTCTGCCAACCGCTGCAACACCCGGCTGGCACGTACAGCCATCCCGCGATCCTCGGGCGTGGCCAGTGAATTCGCCTCGATCAGCGGCCTTTCGCGCGGATCGGCAGAGCGGATCCGGATGCGGCCGCGACTGGTCGGGCGACAGGGTTGCGCCGAGAGCAAGTAGCCTTGCTGCCGGTCCATCACCACCTTGCCTTTCGGGGTGATCTCATAGGACGCCGGATTGCAGAACAGTTGCAGGTTCGGGGCCTGGGCATCCGCACCAGAGCGCACAAAGCCTCCGATCTGGTTCACCGGTACAGACAACGGGCCACGCCGCGTCAGGGCATATGCCGCCCCTGCCCGTAGTCGCCCGGACAGGGTGCCGAGAACCGCGTTGAGTGTCTGCTCCCGCGCATGAAACTGCCACGAAATAGCAAGATGATCCTGAAGCCCTTCGCCGACCTGCGGCAGGTTGTGGCGTACCTCAATCCCATGCTCCCGCAGCAGATCAGCAGGGCCGATGCCCGACAGCTGCAACAGTTGGGGGGAATTGATGGCGCCTGCACTGAGGATCACTTCCCCAGCGCGGGCAGTGCATCGCTGGCCACCGTGGGTATATTGCAGACCGACGACGCGGGCGCCTTCCAGGTCAAGCCCTTGCACCTCGGCGCGGGTCAGCAGCGTCAGGTTCGGGCGACGCAGGGCTGGCCTTAGAAAGGCATCGGCGGAGGACCAGCGCATCCCGCCGCGAACGGTACTGCGATAATGGCTAAGCCCTCCTGCGCCCTCCGCGTTCATGTCTTTTGCCGTGCCAAGACCAGCTTCCTGCGCAGCCTGCAGGAAACGATCCGAGAATGGATGCATCTGATCGGACAGATCCTGCACCCAGACGGGACCATCGCCCGTGCCATCCGAGTGGGTCTCCAGCGCTTGATAGGTGTCGCGGACCTTCGTCCAGTTCCAGCCCTCGGCCCCCGCGCGCGCCCAGTCGTCAAAGTCATGCGGCAGCCCCCGGACATAGGCCATCGCATTAATCGAACTCGACCCGCCGACCACCCGTCCCCGCGGCCAGTAGATGGACCGCCCGTTCAATGCCACATCCGGCGCCGCGTGATCGCCCCAGTTCAATGCCGCCATTGCAAATGTAACGGCATAGCCCACCGGCAGCTTGATCCAGAACTTCCGGTCGCTGCCTCCGGCCTCCAGCAGCAACACGCGATGGCGACCGGACCGGGTCAGACGTTCGGCCAGAACGCATCCGGCCGAGCCTGCACCGACGATGATAAAGTCGTAATTTTGCTCTGATGGGGCTTCGGTCATCGGCGTAGGTCCGGCTGCTGGAAACGTGTCTCCAGATGCGCGCGGGCGCCCCCGAACTGCAAACAATGTCTATGACTGCTTTGACCCAAATCAGGTTGTGGCAGGAGGGCTTGCCACCCATTTGGCGGCACCCCATGATGGGCCGGTTAAAGAACGGAGCTCCCATGCGCAGGCTGCCTCATGTCAATTGGCTGCGATCCTTCGAGGCAGCGGCACGTCACAGTTCCTTCAGCGCGGCCGCGGAGGAGCTGCACCTGACGCCTGCCGCCGTCAGCCAACAGATCCGCCAGTTGGAGCATCATCTTGGCATTCAACTGTTCAAGCGCCTGCCAAAAGGCGTGCAACTGACGGATATCGGGCTGGCCTATGCGATCCCGGTCCGCAAATCCTTTGTCGAAATGCAGGCGGCCACCGATGGGCTGTTTCGGGTGCAAAGCAAATCGGTCGTCCGCGTGCGCTGCTCTATCAGTTTTGCAGCCCTTATCCTGGCACCGCTGCTGCGCGATTTTGCGCTGGAGTTTCCAGAGATCGACGTCGAACTCTCCACCGCAGTCTGGTCAGACCGGATTGATGGCGCCGGGGTCGATCTGGACATCCGCTATGGCGAAGGGGAATGGCCAGAGCAGACGGTTCACCCGCTCCCCGTGGAAGGAGCCACGCTGGTGTGTCACCCGGATTATGCCGCCCATTTTGGCCCGGAGCCCGATCAGGAAACCCTAGCCCGCGCGGATATCGTTCAGGTCGTGGGATCGGAAACGGATTGGGATCGCCTGTTTCATCACTGCGGCATTGATGCCCCGCGCCCGCCTCACTGGATGAAGGCCGATTCCTCCTTGGTCGCCATGCAGATCCTGTCGGCGGGGCACGGCTGCGCGCTCATCTCGCGCAGTTTTGCCCGCCGCGCGCTGGACGAGGGACGCTTGGTTGCGCCTTTTGATCTGGACCTGCCCATGCAGACAAATTTCGTTCTGGTGGAGCGGGACGATCTGCGCAGGCACCAAGACGTGCGCAAGCTGATCGACTGGCTGCTGGTGCAAAGGATCTAGAATACAGCGGCTTCCCCGCGCACCCATTCGAGGAAAAAACCCGTGTCCTGCGATGGTGCGCTGGCCGTCGTAACGAAATATCCTGTGCCCAGATCCAATGCCCCCTCAGGCCAGGCCTTCAGTGCTCCGTCCCGTTCTGCCTGCCCCGTGATCGACCGCCACCCTAGCATAAGCCCACGCCCGTCGTAGACCGCCTGCGCCGCCTGCACGTAATTATTGAACACCTGACCTCCACCGCGCGGACGCAGGATGCCGCGCGCCTGAAAATAGTCCTCCCAGCCCGCCCAGTTGCCATTGCTTGGATTGCGGACATGGATCAGCGGCGCCTGGGCAAGCGCGCATCCCTCGGCCAACAGCCGATCTACCAAAGCAGGCGCACCGACTGGGCAAATCGCTTCAGAAAACAGCTTTTCCGTGCGCCCTTCGCGCCAGCCACCACTGCCATAGCGCAAAGCCACATCAATACCGGGCGTCATCACTGGCAAATCGCTCGCCGGAGCCTGCACGTTTACGGTAATATCCGGGTAATCCGCGTAAAACATTGGCAATCTTGGCATCAACCAGTAGGTCGCCATTCCGACGGTGCAAGAGACAGTCACCTGCCGTTCCCCGATGGCATGCAACGCCCGGATATCCTCCAGCGTGGCCGCAATCCGCCCCAACCCTTCACGCACTGCCCGCGACAGCATCTCGCCGGCATCTGTCAGGCGCGCGGGCCGCACCCGCCGGTCAAACAACGCGACTCCCACGTGTTCCTCCAGCGCCTTGACCGCCTGACTGACTGCGGGTTGGGTCACGTTCAGGCGCGCCGCCGCATCCCGCATCGAACCATGCCGCGACAGGGCTTCGAAGGTCACAAGAAGGCGCAGTGGGGGGAGATGTTCCATCGAATAACTTAATCCATTGCTTAAGTTATCTTCATCCGAAACAGGCTGTCGTCAAGGCCCTTTCCCGTGAAATGCTGCATGGCAGAAAGCAAATCAACAAACGCGGCTCCTCCATGAACGATCTCAGCTCCTCCCTCGCTATCCCTGCCGTAACCGGTCTTGGCGAAAAAGGCCTCGACATTACGCTGCCCGACGGCAAGACACACTACTTCAACTACTACTGGCTGCGCGACAATTGCCCCAGTTCCTTCAGCCCGGTCACGCGCGAACGCAGTTTCGATATCTTCCACCTCGACGTGCCCCCACGCGCCAAAACTGCCGAGCTCGATGGCGACATGCTGGTGATCCGCTGGCAGGACGAAGACCACATCACCCGCCTGCCCCTGTCCTGGCTGGAAACCTATGCGGGCGGCAAGACTCGCCACGATCCCGCCGACCTGTCGCGCGTCGCCTGGTTCGGTGACCATTACCCCTCGGTTCCGCGGTTTTCCCAGCCAGAGCTGGTGGCCGATGACGCTATCCGCGCCAAGTGGATCGAGGCAATGCTGGTACACGGTTTCACCATCCTGACCGACATGCCGGACACGGATGAAGGGCTAACCGAAACGGCTGAGCTGATGGGCTGCGTGCGCCCGACCTTCTTTGGCACCTATTTTGATGTGAAGACCCACATCAACCCGACCAACACCGCCTATACCGCTGGCGCGCTGGAGCTGCACACAGACACCCCGGCCGAGGAGTTCGCCCCCGGCATCCAGTTCCTGCATTGCCGCGTCAACACGGTTGAAGGCGGTGACAGCCTTTATGCCGATGGCGTTGCGGTGGCCAATGACTTCCGCCAGCGCGACCCCGAGGGTTTCAAGCTGCTCACCGAGGTACCGATCCCGTTTTACTGCGAACATGACACCTATGATGCGCGCTCGCGCCAGTATGTGATTGAGCTGGATCAGCACGGCGAGGTCGAGGGCCTCACCATCAGCCAGCATATGGCCGATATCTTCGACCTCGATCAAAAGCTGCTGGACGATTACTACCCCGCCTTCTGCCGCTTTGGTCGGATGCTGCAGGAAGAGAAATACATGATGCGCTTCCTGATGAAGGGCGGCGAATGCATGGTCTTTGACAACCACCGCATCGTGCATGGCCGCGCCGCCTATACGGCAACCAGCGGCGACCGTTATCTGCGCGGCTGCTACGTGGACCGCTCCGAGATGCGCTCCACCTATCGCGCGCTGGTCAGCGAAGGGCGGTTCAAGGCATGACCTACGCAGCAACACTCCCCGATACCGAGACGGTCCTGCGGGCGGATCTGGCAAATGCCTTCCGTATCTGCCACATGCTGGGGTGGTCGGAAAGCGTCGGCAATCACTTCAGCGCAGCGGTCTCAGCCGATGGGCAGCAGTTTCTGCTAAACGCCAAATGGCAGCATTTCGACACCATCGCGCCAGAGGACTTGCTGTTGCTGGACAGCCAGTCCAGGGAAACACCCGCAACGGCGGATGCCTCGGCTTGGTGTGTACACGGCACCCTGCACCGCCGCCTGCCCGAGGCACGGGTCGTGCTGCATGCCCATTCGCCCTATGCGACTGCGCTGGCCTGCCTCAAGGACCCGACGATGGTGCCGATCGACAATAATACGGCCCGGTTCTATGGGCGCACGGCCTATGACCTTTCCTTTGGTGGCATTGCTGATGCCACCGAGGAAGGCGAGCGGCTGGCCGATGCGATTGGCGACAAATCGGTACTGGTCATGGGCAACCACGGTGTCACCATTGTCGGCGATACGGTGGCGGAGGCCTTCGAGGATCTCTATTTCTTCGAAAAGGCCGCTCAGACCCTGATCCTGGCCCGCTCGGATGGCAGCCCCCTTGCCGTTTTGTCAGATGCAGTTGCGCAGAACACGGCAGACGGGTGGCGCGCCTATCGCGGCATGGCCCAGAAGCATTTTGAATACCTTTGTAGCGTCCTCACGCAGAGGCAACTTTGAGCACTCCCCCGAACCCTGAGGTCACAGAAACAACAGGTTACCGGGAAATAAGGGCTCCACGGCGACTAGACGGCACAGTTTAAGCATTGCCCGCTTGAAGGGGGGCCGCCAGCACCTTCAATGGTGTCCGCTAGGCGCACGAAGTGGCCTTTGCAAAGCCGAGGCTCCTTGAGGAGAGAACTGGCATGACTGGCCCTAGAGCGGACATTTGACAGGATGGCCAAACTTACTGCGCACCTCCCCAAAGCAGCCCTTCATGGCACCGCGCAACATGGTCCAAAGGGGAGGCGACTTCCTCAGTGCGCGCACTGACGTTTGCAGTCAAATTTCGGCTGTCGTTCCTCCTCGAACGGATCAGTTCAACGAAAGTCAATGCGGCCTGAAAAGCGCGAGGCAGAGATCCTTTTGCCTCGGAGGCAAGATACGGCGCAATCCTTATTGCGTCATATTCCAAGAAGAACACGGGATGCGCGGATAAGCACTCTTGGGTCGAGATCGGTACGCGCCACGGGAGGAGGCGGGGTTACACGACCTGTTAAACTCGCGACCGCAGTTCGTGCAGAGCGAACTGAGTATTCCACCGTGAACACACAGTCCCGAGGGAGTTCGCAATACTGTCCTATCACGGCGAAGTTGCGAGCCCCATGCGGGCGCACATCCGGGCGGTCCCCCGCTTGACGCGGCATGAACTGGCTTGTGATGTAGGGCATCCGGCATGGTATGATTTTCGCACTCTCGAACCATTTTCGCTGATCACCCACCAAGCGCAGATGCCCGCAAAGCTCTTCTATGATTTCCAGCCCGGTCGCTTCCCACATTGGCTTCTTCACGAAATCTCCTTTGCGGTCACCTCGTAATCCATAGCCCCAGAAGGTGTAGGTGCCGTGTTTTTGCCCCCTGAAATGCGGCTGATGGAACAGCACAATAGATAGCGTCCAACCGGAATCGGCAAATGTCACTAAGCCGCCTGTACCAGTTCGGTTGTTGGTAAAATCCTCCATGAATTCGAAGAAATCGGGGTCGTCCATCGTCACCGTAAATGAGTTCCAGCCGGTCTTGCCTGTGTCGCCGCAGAACACTTCGGGCTTGCCAAAGCCTTCGTGCCGCGACGCCAGCTTCCGCCAGAGGCTCCAGCCACCTGCGACTTGTTCGTTGAGCAGCGGTGCGCGGTCCGCGGATCCGAGCACCGATCCATCGGTCATGGCCCCCAATGTAAGGTAGACGCCGTCGTCCAAGCCGACCTCAACCGTGTTGTGATCGTCCAGGGTCAGAGAGGTGACACGACGGTCCTGCCGCGTGCCTTCGATCGTCACGTCGGTCACGCATTTGTCAGTCTCGATGCGTACTCCACGGGCCTGCAGCCAAGTCAGGATCGGGGCAATCATCGAGTCGTACTGATTGTATCGTGTCCGCAGAATGCCGGTGATGCGGGTGAAGCCAGGGAATAGGTGGATGAAGCGACGCAGGTATCGCCGCATCTCGACCAAGGAATGCCAAGGCTGGAACGAAAACACTGTGGACCACATCAACCAGAAATTACTGTCGAAGAAGGTGGGCTGGAACCAGTCGTCTATCCTTTGAGCGCCCAATCCGGTTTCCGGGTGCAAGAGCAGTCGGTTGAGATCGACGATATCTTGCGCGCCGAGTGTGAGATCATAGCGATCTTCTGCCGGCTTTCCGCCCCGAATGAGGCGGCAATTGGATGAGCCTGGCACCATTCGGTTGAACTCGAAGATATCATCCTTGGCAGACTTCGCCGGATCGCTCGTCAATGGAATACTTTCGAGCAGATCAAAGGTGCAGGCAAAGTGTTCCTCGAACATTCGACCGCCCCGGACCAGGTAGCCGGTCTCTGCGTCACCCGCCCCGTCAAGCGACCCGCCGACGATACCGAGTTGTTCGTAGATGCATATGTCCTCGCCATGCACACCTGCGTCCCTGCAAAGAAACACCGCCGCCGACAAACCAGCGATGCCTCCACCTACGATATGGTGCTGTGACTTCGTTGCGTCTTCGGGCATGACCCGCCTCTCCTGTGATAGAACTTTTCACAGTTTGGACAGGTTTCATGTCCACGCCTTAATCCCGATCAAATCCGGGAGAGATCTGCCTGTTCGGCCCTGAACTGACCTCAACGGCGGCCTTTTTGCAAATCGGTTGAAGGTGGGTCTTCCCCTTTCCCCGGACGGATTTCGCCTATAGCCACTGTGACAGGTATGCCAAGCGCAGTGCAGCCGTTCAGCACGGCGATGCGGACCTGCAGCTCCGCGACTTGGCGCTCGAAGTCGCGCACCATCAGGGATTGGTCGAACAGCTTGATGCAGTTCATCTTTGACTTGACCCGGCTCCGGCGGTGATATCCACTCCATCGTCGCCAAACAGCGCCGCCGAGGTATCGAGATGCATTGACGGTCTCGTTGCCGACTATGGCCCCGGCGCTGGTGGGTTTCCAAGGTTTGGCGTTCTTGCGCGGCAGGATGACAGCGGCAGCATCTCGAGCGGTAATGGCCTCGTGGCACTTACGGGAGTCGTAGGCCCCATAGGTGGTGACTTCGCGATGGCCTGATCCGCTCAGATCTGATCCAACAGGTCCGGTAGTATGGCCGCGTCACCGATATTGCCGCCGGTGATCTCGACGGCTCTGACCTTCAGCGTTTACTCATGAATTCCGATGTGTATTTTGCGCCGGATCCGCCGCTTGGAGCCACCATGCTTTCGGGCATTCCACTCACCTTCGCCCTCAGACTTGATACCGGTGCTGCCCGGCAAGGTATTGCGCAGCAATGCCTGAGAGGGGATCAGAAGGTTCAGCGGGCGATAGGAGATGCTCACGTTCAGCGTTCGCTGGCGGCGGCACAAGGTGCTGAAGTCAGGCACGGTCCAGTCCAGCCTGACCATATGAAGAAGGCTCTGCATGAACCCGGTTGTCTGCCGCAGTGGCATGCCGAACATCACGGCAGGTGTGGATCGCCGCATCGCTGAAACTCAGCTGCCTCCCACGTTTCCCGGTCGGCGGGGGCTCTCACGCCATGTCGGGATCGAACCAGATCGTTAGCGATCCGCGTTGCTTCAACGCTTCATTGTAAGACGACCAGTTCGTGGTCTTGTACTTCGTAGAAACCCAACTGCTCATGCCTCAAGCTACCAGGCTGGTTTCATGCCGTGAACCCCACGACCCATTTGCGCAACAAGGCCAATAGCTGCGATATTGTCAGAGTTCGCGCGCCCAGGGCGGGTTCGCACCCGCGCGGGAGACGGTCACGGCGGCAACACCTGCGCCGAAAGACAGCGCATTTGCAAGCATGTCTGCGGGCAAGTTGCGCAGGGCCGCTTTTTGTAAGACGCCCAGTTCGCTGAGCCGGGCCAGCAGGCCGGCGTTGAAGGTGTCCCCGGCTCCGACCGTGTCTACAATCTGAACGGGACGGGCCCGGGTGTGCACGCTTTCTCCGCTGGCGAGAAACCCCGTCGCCCCCTTACTGCCCTGGGTCATGACCACCACAGAAGGACCCTTAGCTTGCACGACCGCAACCTTTTCCGGCAGCGGCATCGGCCCCGGAACAATCCAGTTCAGGTCTTCATCCGACACTTTCACGATGTCCGCCAGCGCCATCATCTTGTCCAGGCGGGCGCGGAAACGGTTGATATCTTCGATAAAACCCGGCCGGATGTTCGGATCCAGCATCACCGCGCGGGATGCGCCTTCGCGCGCCAGAAGATCCTCATAGGCGGTGGCGCAGGGTTCGCAGGCCAGGCTGATGCCGCCGAAATAGAGCGCCGTGATATCCTCCGGCAGCAGCGGCATATCAGCAGGCAGCAGCATCCGGCCAGCCGAGTTTTCATCGAAGAAGCTGTAGGACGCGTGGCCATCCGTCAGTTTGACAAAGGCCAAGGTCGTCGGGCGATCCGAGGTGATGACATGGGTGGTATCCACGTGACTGGCCTTCATGTCCTCGACAAGCTGCTGACCGAACATGTCGCGGGACAGGCCGGTCAACATACCGGTCTGCAGGCCAAGCCGCCCAAGTGCGATGGCGGTGTTGAATACGGCGCCACCGGAATGGGGCACAAACCCGTCGCGCCCGCCATCGGTCGGGGTCGGGATCATGTCGATCAGGGCCTCACCACAGCATAGGATCATGACATTCGCTCCGCGCAGTGCTGCGCCGCTGCCGCACCTGCGCGCGGGATTTTGCATTGAAACCGGGTCAAAGCGCGGCCAGCCCGGCGTTGGTATCGAGTAGGAACTGCGTGAAGATCGGACCGCCGGCAGCGCCAATGCTGCGGGCGTTTTCGCCAACAACTCCCGCCTCGATCTGCGGCGAGATCAAACCGCGCTTGTCTTGATTGGCCAGATAGCGGCGCACGCGCTCGACCAGTTCCTCACGTACGGCAACCGGGAAGGCGCCATCGATGATGATGGCTTCAAAATCGATGACGGAGCATATCGACAGGGACGCCTTTGCCAACTCCTGTGCCGTTGTACCGATCCAGGCCTCCACATAGCGTTCCAGACCGCTCCAGTCCTGCGGTTTGCGCCAGAGGATTTCGGGACCGATCCCGGCCTCTACCAGGCGCGCTTCAAGCAGGTGCAGCGACGCGGTATCGATCAGTTGCAGGCTTTCGCCCAGGGGGCCGGTGGTGCGCATCGATCCCAGCGCCCCGGCATTGCCCCGATTGCCTTCGAAAACGGTGCCATTCATCGCCACCCCGCCACCGATGAAGGACCCAATGAAGAAATAGGCGTAATCGCGGAACTCCTTGCCGCGCCCGAACATATGCTCGGCCTGACAGGCCGCCGTGGCATCGTTCACGACAAAAACCGGCAGATCACTGAAACAGGCGACTTCGGTGGCAAAATCGACATCTTGCCAGGATTGAAATTCTTCCGCGGCGGGGCCGGTCAGATCATGCCACTTCCACAGCTCAAAAGGCCGCCCGATACCGATGCCGCAGACCCGACCCTGCTGCTTAGCAGTCAGGCCGGATAGTAGGGTTTCAAGCCCGTCTTTAAGGAATTCGAAGATCGCGTCCGGCATGGGATAATCATAGGTCGTACGCAGCTGCTGGCGCACGTTGCCGGCAAAATCCAGCAGCAGCAGATCCGCGCTCTTGCGGCCCAGGTTCATGCCCACGGACAGTGCCCCTTCAGAGCCGAGTTCGATGGGAATCGAAGGCTTGCCGACCTTGCCCTTGACCGGCTCCCCCCGCTGGACGAAGCCGTCGTCCTCCAGCCTACGCAGGATGGTGGAGACCGTAGGGCGGGACAGGCCGGTCCGGCGGGCGATCTCGGCGGCGGACACGGCGCGGTGGCGAAACAGAATGGAAAGAATGAGGCGTTCGTTGTGATCGCGAACACCCCGCTGATTCACCCCGGCACTTCGTTCCTTGATACTGACATGGTCCATTCGGACGAACATAGTTTGCCGCCTTTCTTCAGGAAAGATACTCCGTGGGGATTAGTTAGTAAAGTTAACAAACAAATTGACACCCTATGAGGAATCAGGCTTTTTAGGGCTCACGACCTGCCCAGATCGCTCTAGGCGGGTCCGGTTGGAGAGGAGCCAGCCGGATTGAGAACAATAATTTCGGGAGGACCACGTGAAAAAACTCATGACCATTTCCGCGCTCGCCCTGGCCTCGGTGGCTGGCGCGGCGCATGCAGAGATCAACGCCTGTCTGATCACCAAGACCGACACCAACCCCTTCTTCGTGAAGATGAAGGAAGGCGCGACCGCCGCAGCCGAAGCAAACGGCATCAATCTGTCCACCTATGCGGGCAAGATTGACGGCGACGTGGAAAGCCAGGTCGCAGCGGTTGAGACCTGCATTGCATCGGGGGCCAAAGGCATCCTGATCACCCCGACGGACAGCCGCGCCCTGACGCCCGTCATCACCCAGGCCCGTGACGCTGGTGCGCTGGTGATCGCACTGGACACGCCGTTCGAACCTGCCAATGTGGCCGATGCGACCTTTGCCACCGACAACTTCAAGGCCGGGGTGCTGATTGGCCAGTGGGCCGCGGCAAAGCTGGGTGACGAGGCTGCAAACGCCAAGATCGCCCTCCTGGACCTGAACGCCTCGGAAATCTCGGTGGACTACTTGCGCGACGGCGGGTTCCTGCAGGGCTTTGGCATCGACATCAAGGACCCCACCGATATCGGCGATGAGGATGACCCGCGCATCGTTGGCCACGACGTAACCAACGGCAACGAAGAAGGTGGCCGCACGGCGATGGAGAACCTTCTGCAGATCGACCCGGGCATCAACGTGGTCTACACGATCAACGAACCTGCCGCTGCCGGCGCGTATGAGGCGCTCAGATCGGTGGGCCGTGAAGATGACGTGCTGGTCGTCTCCGTTGATGGCGGCTGCCCCGGCGTGCAGAATGTCGGCGAGGGCGTGATCGGCGCAACCTCCATGCAGTTCCCACTGCGAATGGCCTCGCTCGGTATCGACGCGATCAAGGCCTGGGCCGAGAACGGCACCAAACCGGCGAACACCGAAGGGCTGGATTTCTTCAACACCGGCGTTGAACTGATCACAGATGCGCCGGTCGACGGTATCCCGTCGCTCAGCTCGGCCGACGGCCTGAAGAAGTGCTGGGGCTAAATCCAGCAAACACCACAGGACCGGGGCAGCAAATGCCCCGGCCAAATGCCATCAAACGAAACCTTTGACCGTATCAGAGGCCGTAGCATAGGCTTCAGGCCGGGGAGGTCGTCATGTCAGAGACATCCGGAATGGGCTCAAAAGGCCAACACTACGAACAGGTTCTGGAGGGAAGTGATACACGCGTCGCCCAGTTCGAAGTTCGCAACACAACGCTGCTGAGCCGGGTGCAGCACATCCTGCACAACAACCCAACCTTCGTGCCGGTCATCGTGCTGGTCATCAGCCTGCTGGCCTTCGGGCTGATCGCCGGAGGGCGGTTCTTTTCCGCCTTCAACCTCAGCCTGATCCTGCAGCAGGTGTCGATCATCGGCATGCTCGCAGCAGCGCAGTCACTGATCATCCTGACCGCGGGCATCGATCTGTCGGTCGCGGCGATCATGGTGCTGATGTCGGTCATCATGGGCAATCTAGCGGTCAACTTGGGCGTGCCCAGCCCCTTTGCGATCCTGCTGGGGTTCGCTGGGGGTATGGCGGCGGGAGCCATGAACGGGCTGCTGATCACCAAGGTCAAACTGCCCCCCTTCATCACCACGCTCGGCACCTGGTCGATCTTCTTTGCGCTCAATCTCTGGCTCTCCGGAGCTCAGTCGATCCGCAGCCAGGACATCGACGATCAAGCGCCTTTCCTGAAGTTCTTCGGCAATGCCTTCAATATTGGCGGCGCCCGCATCACCTTTGGCGTGATCCTGATGGTCGTGATCTTTGTTGCGCTCTGGTACATGCTGAACAAGACCGCCTGGGGGCGCCACGTCTATGCCATAGGCGACGATATGGAGGCAGCGGAAATGTCCGGCATCCGCACCGAGCGCACGCTGGTCTCGGTCTACATGCTCGCCGGTCTGGTCTGCGCCATTGCGGGCTGGGCTTCGATCGGACGGGTCGGCTCGATCTCGCCGCAATCCTTTTACGAAGGCAACCTGCAGTCCATCACCGCCGTGGTAATCGGTGGCATCTCGCTGTTTGGCGGGCGCGGATCGATCCTTGGGGCGCTCTTCGGGGCGCTGATCGTCGGCGTTTTCCAGTCGGGGCTGCGCATGGCCGGGGTCGATGTGCTCTGGCAGGTCTTCGCCATCGGCTGGCTTATCATCATCGCGGTCGCCATCGACCAATGGATCAGGAGGGTTTCGGCATGACACCAGTCGTTCAGGCTAAAGGTATCGTGAAACGCTACGGGCACGTCACCGCCATCAACCATTCGGATTTCGAACTGCGCCCCGGGGAAATCTTGGCCGTGATCGGCGACAATGGTGCGGGCAAATCCTCAATCGTCAAGGCGATCTGCGGCGCCACCATCCCGGATGAGGGGGAAATCCTGATCGAAGGCAAACCGGTCAGCTTCTCTTCCCCCATCGAGGCCCGCGACATGGGCATCGAAATCGTCTATCAAACCCTCGCTCTTTCCCCCGCCCTGTCGATTGCCGACAACATGTTCACCGGACGCGAAATCCGCAAACCCGGATTTCTGGGCAAATACCTACGGATGCTGGACAAACCGGCGATGGAGAAATTCGCGCGGGAAAAACTGACCGAACTTGGCCTGATGACGGTGCAGTCGATCAAGCAGCCGGTCGAAACGCTGTCAGGTGGTCAGCGACAGGGTGTCGCCGTCGCCCGAGCGGCCGCCTTTGCCACCAAGTTCATCATCATGGATGAGCCGACGGCGGCCCTGGGGGTCAAGGAAAGCCGCAAGGTGCTGGAACTCATTCAGGACGTAAAGGCGCGCGGCATCCCGATCATCCTGATCAGCCACAACATGCCGCATGTGTTCGAAGTCGCCGACCGGATCCATATCCACCGGCTGGGCAAACGGCTCTGCACCATCGATCCCAAGGACTATACCATGTCCGATGCCGTGGCCTTCATGACCGGCGCCAAGGAGCCACCTGCCCAGGACGCGGCATGAACGAGCCTGAAGCGATCGCCGAAAGGCTGCTGGATCCCATTCTGACAGCGCCGCGCTCCGGACAACGCAAACTTGTCGCTCTGGCCGGACCGCCAGCCTCTGGCAAATCCACGCTGGCGGCAGTCCTTGCGGACAAGCTGAACGACGCCGGGTGCCAGACCCAGGTCGTGCCAATGGATGGCTTCCATCTCGACAACGCCATTCTAACCCAGCACGGTCTTCTGGACAGAAAGGGCGCGCCGGAGACCTTCGACGTGGAAGGATTGCTGCGCCTTATCGGCGCCCTGCCCGATGCACCGTCGGTGATCTTCCCGGTTTTCGATCGGGACCGCGACATCGCCATTGCAGGCGCGGGCCTACTTCCCGAGACATGCGACACCGTCATCGTCGAGGGCAATTACCTGCTGTTTGATGCCCCCGGATGGCGGGAGCTGCGCCGCTTCTGGGACTTCTCGATTTCTCTGAACGTCGACCTTTCCACTTTGCGCCAACGTCTGATCGATAGATGGATCCACCACGGTCTCCCGCATAGCGAAGCCGTGGCCCGCGCCGAAGGTAACGACCTTGAAAACGCCCGCCTGGTCGCCGCGGCCTCGCTCAAGGCAGACAAGACGATCACCTAGTCTTCGGTGTCGACCTAGATCAAAAACGGGAGAAGGGCAGCGTCGGCTCAGGCATCCTTGAAAACAAAAGACGTCTGAACTGAAATTTGCCCCCGCCCCAAGGCTGCGGCGTCCACAATCTGCTTGCCCAGCTCAGCGGCCAGTCGCAGAAATTTGCTTTCGCCCTGTAGCCCGGCGATATCGCACACGGCCATGCACTCCCTGATCCGCTCAGCCGGGAACAGCGGCCCAGCAGTCTGGTCTTTCCCGGTCGGAGTTGCGTCAATCAGAATGTCTGCGGCGCGATCTTCCTCCCAAATGCGGACCTTGGGCCAATGCGCGCGCAGGATGGCTGCCGTTTCCGCCAGCCGCCCCTCATCCGTGTCGCTGAGAACAACGTCGCTAACGCCCGTTTCGCACAGCGCATCGGCAATGGCCCGACCGGCGCCGCCGCCTGCCCCCATGATATGCGCCGACCGACCAGCAACCGGCACCCCAGGAACCCGCAGCGCCTCCATAAGGGCCAGCCCATCCGTCATGTCGCCAACAAGCGCATCGCCCTCACGGCGCAGGGTATTCACGGCCCTGATGCGCCCGGCCCGGTCCGTCACCCGGTCCGCTTCCTGAAAGGCCGCCTGTTTGTGCGGATAGGTGATCGAGCAGCCCAGAAACGTCTCGGAGGCGCGCAGCAGCGTCCAGAACTCTGTCAGCACGGGGGCCGGAACGTCCAGGGGCAGCATCCGGCAGTCGATACCGCGGGTGCGAAACCAGTCGTTCATACCCGGCGGCGACACCACGCCCGCGACGGGGGCACCGATAATCGGCAGCAGCTTGGTCGTCCCTGAGATGTCCATAATGCGGCGCTCCGAAAGTTGACGGTTGACAGTAATGTGAGGCACTTTTAAAAATATCCAACATTTTTGCGTATATGGAATGAAATGATCTTCTCTGGCAAGAAAAATGAAGACAGCACCATCGTCGAACTGCTGGCGTCCTCGCTACGGAAGGACATCGCGTTCGGCACCCTGCTGCCGGATCAGAAGCTGAAGCTGAATGAGCTGCGCAGCCGCTACGGTGGCTCCAATCATTCCATGCGGGAAACCCTGCGCATCCTGTCCTCTGAAGGTCTGGTCGAAGGCGCCGCGCAGCGCGGGTTTCGCGTCACCTCGGCGACCGAGGACGACCTGCGCGACATTCAACTTGTCCGGCAGGAAATCGAAAGCATCGCCCTGTCGCGCGCGATCGCACTGGGAGATGTCGCCTGGGAGGGGCAGGTCGTTGCCGCCCATCATGCCCTGCAAAAGGCCGAGGCCGCCGTAGCCACGACCCCGGACGATCTGACGGCGCTGGAATGGGATGATGCCTGCCGCGCATTTGCCTCGGCATTGATCGCGGCCTGCGACAGCCCACGCCTGATCGATTTGCAGCGCAAGTTCTTCGACCAGAGCCGCCGCTTTAGGCTGGCGCTGCTGCGCGAAGGCAAGCTGAACTGGGCCGCTCGCAAGGCCCGGCAAAAAGCGCTGCTTGATGCGGTTCTGGACAGAGACGAAACCACGGCTTTGGCCCTGCTGAAGGAAGAGATCGGAGCAGATCTGAAGGCGTAACACTGATCTATAAGGGAGGAAGATCATGATAAAACTCAATCGCCGTAAGGCATTGGCCCTGATGGGCGGAACCGTGGCCGCGACGGGGCTTGCCGCCCCTGCGCTGGCCCAGAACAAGAAAATCAAGGTGGGCGCGCTGCGCTTCACCTCGCATTCTGCCAGCTTTATCGCGCAGGAGCGCGGCTATTTCGCGGATGCCGGGCTGGATGTGGAACTGGAGTTCTTCCAGGCCGCGCAGCCGATGGCCGTGGCCATCGCATCGGGCGATGTGGATTATGCCGTAACCGCCATTTCCGGCGGGCTGATCAGCCTCGCGGACAAGAGAGCGATCAAGGTGATCGGCGGCGCCCTGACCGAAGAGGACGGCATCGACGGACAGAAGTACCTGATCTCGGATGCCTCTTATCAGGCCGGTATCAAGACGCTGAAGGACCTGGACGGCAAGAAATACGCCGTCACGCAGGCGGGTTCGTCCTTCCACTACATGGGCGCCAAAATGGCCGCTGCCGAAGGCATCAATCTCAGCTTTACGCCGCTGCAAAAGGTCGGCGCGATCATCGGCGCGATGAAATCGGGCCAGGTCGATGGCTGGTCCATCGTGCCCCATATCGCCAAACCGCTGGCGGCCGCCGGTGCCTGGCACATGGTGGGCAACGTGTCGGACTACATTCCCGACTATCAGGTGACCACCGTCTTCACTTCGGCCAATAATGCGGCCAACGAACGCGGACTGACAGAAAGCTTCCTTCAGGGCTTCTCGCGCGGGGTCGATGATTATGCCGCAGCCATGATCGATGGCACCGCAGATCAGGACGAGATGGTCGATCTGATCCACAAATACGTCTACACGGACCGTCCCCGCGAAAAGGCGGCCCCCTCGATCATCAATGGCACCATGCGGCTGAGCCAGGGTGCGGCGCTGAATATCGCCAGCGTTCAAGACCAGCTGAGCTGGTTCCAGTCCGAGGGTCTTGTCGATGGCGATATCACGCTCGACACGCTGGTTGACGATTCCTACGTCAAAACGCTGGGCGCCTAAACCACGCCTTGTACGTTCTTCCGGGCGCCTTGCTTTTTGCGGGGCGCCCGTCCTTCTCCTGTAGTCAAAGGACAGCGCATGGACATCCGTCTGGACGGCATCAGCCATTCCTATAACGATTTCGAAGTGATGCGGGATATCTCTCTCGACATCGCGGACGGGCAGATCGTTTGCATCGTGGGACCGTCGGGATGCGGTAAATCCACCCTCTTGCGCTTTATCGGCGGGCTTGAGCGCCCCAGTAAGGGCCAGGTTCTGCAACTGGGCACACCGCCCGAGGGGTGCCTAAACCCGCTCACCTATATCTTTCAGGATTTCGCCCTGCTGCCGTGGCGCAGCGTCTCGGGGAATATCTCGCTGGTGCTGGAGGACCACGGCATCAAGGGCGCCGAGGCAAAGCGGATTATCGACGATGTGCTGGCCCGCACCAAGCTAAGCGATTTCGCCCAGGCCCTGCCCAAGCAACTGTCGGGCGGCATGAAGCAACGCGTCGCAATCGCACGTGCCCTTGCGGTGAAGCCCGCCGTGATGCTGATGGATGAACCTCTTTCTGCGCTCGACAGCCAGACCCGTGAATTGCTGATGGACGATCTGGTTGATCTCTGGATGCGCCAGCCGTTCACCGCCGTCTACGTGACGCACAACCTGGCCGAAGCGGTCCGCCTTGGCCACAAGGTCGTGGTCTTGTCGCGTCGCCCCGGCCAGATCCGGGAGATCGTCGAGATCGATAAACCCCTGTCCGAGCGCGCCTTTGGCGATGCCGATCTTGATGCCCACCAGAAACACCTGTGGCAGCTGATGCGCGAAGAGGCGCGGGCTGCAGATGCGGAGCTGATCCATGTCTGACATGACACAAGAAAAACCCGTCGCATTCCGGGGCGGTGGTTTTGCGCCGCACTCACGTCGCTGGGTCGGCGTGGCCGTTTTTGTCGCCCTGATCCTGCTGGCGGAATGGGGCACCCGCACGGGTTGGATTTCCGCCCTGACCCTGCCGCGCCCCTCGGACGTGCTGGATACCTTCCGGGAGCTGTATGACAGCGGCATGCTGTTCAAACACCTCGGCCCGTCGCTGACCCGTCTGGCGGTCGGCGCTGCCATCGGTGCGCTTCTTGGTATCTGTATCGGGGTGCTTATCGGCCTGTTTTCCTACATCCGCTCCGGGCTGGTGCCGCTGGTTGCGGCCATATTCCCCATTCCGAAAATCGCGCTGTTGCCGCTTTTCGTGATCTGGTTCGGGATTGGCGAAGGATCGAAATATGCGCTGATCGCCTTTGGTACCTTCACCCCTACGGTGGTCGCTACCTACAGCGCGGTCGACAACGTCGACCGCACGCTGATCCGCATGGGGCAAAGCTTTGGCCTGTCGTGGTGGTCCATCGTGCGCAAGATCGTTCTGCCGGGCGCCATGCCGGGGATCCTGTCCGGTCTTCGCATCAGCCTTGCCATCGCCATCATCCTTCTGGTCGCTGCAGAAATGCTGGGCGCGGAATATGGTATCGGGGCCTATATCCTTGAAGCGGGCTCGCTTTATGATCTGGAACGGCTGTTCGCTGGCGTGGTGATCCTGTCGCTTCTGGGCGTCATCACCAGCGCAGTGATCGGGTTTATCGAACGGCGCCTGCTGGGGTGGCGGACATGATGGCAAAACCCGAAAGCGACTATGATGTCGTCGTCGCAGGGGGCGGCGCAGGGGGGGTTGGTGCCGCACTTGGCGCGGCCCAGTCCGGGGCGCGGGTCCTACTGGTCGAAAAATACGGTTTCCTTGGCGGCGCCGCGACCAACGCACAGGTGCTGGCCTACTGCGGTTTTTATCAGCAGGGGCCTGAGCCCATCAAAGTCGTAGGAGGGGTAGCCGATCTGGTCCTGGATGAGCTGCGCAACCTCGGGCTGGATTGCGCACCGTTTCAATCGCCGACGACGCTCAACTGGATCATCCTTCTGGAACCAGAAGCGGTCAAACTGGCACTGGACCGGGTGCTGGCGGCGCAGGGCGTTGACGTGTTGCTCCATACCCGCGTGGCTGCTGTGACACGCACGTCGGATCGTATCGAAGCGGTGACATTGGCCGGTATGGACGGGCGCACCCGGGTGGTGGCCGAGGCATTTGTGGATGCCACCGGAGATGCCAACCTGTCATTGGTCGCCGGTATTCCCTGCCGCACCGGGGATACCAACGGCAACCTGCAGGCAATCTCAGCGCCCATTCGGATCGCAGGGCGTGACCGGTCACAGCCAATAGACCGCGAGGCCATCAAGGCAGCCTTTGCCCGCTACAGGCGCAATGGACGCTGGCCCTCTGCCCGCGATGACGGCGGCATCTACACCGAAGTACCCAACACCGGTGAGATGTGGTGGATGATGTTCGACCACCCGATGCCAGATCTGAGTTCCGCCAGTTTCAGCACGGCCGAACGCGCCGCGCGCGAAGCGGCACACGACTATGTCGCGCTGCTGCGTTCTGATGTGCCTGGGTTTGAAAACGCCTATCTGGTGCAGACCGGCCCGCAGATCGGCATCCGGGAAAGCCGCCACCCAGCAGCCCGTTATGAACTGACCGGAGAAGATATTGCCACCGGGCGCCAGCGCGACGACGAGGTGGCCAAGGCGGCTTGGCCAATGGAGGATCACACGGTCCCCGGGCAACCGATTTATACCCCCGTAGGCGGAACCGGGTGTGCCTCCATCCCGCTGGACGCCTTGCGCGCCAAGGGCGTGGATAACCTCTATTTCGCCGGGCGCACCATCGGCGCCGATCCGATGGCCTATGCCTCTATTCGGGTGATGGGCACCGCCTTTGCGACCGGAGAGGCCGCTGGACGGGCCGCCGCTGCCCCGGGGGAAGGCATGGACGCGCAACAGGAATGGCGTAAACTGGGTTGACCTCCAGCCCAATCGCACCAGCCCAGCAATTGCCAGCCGCTGCCATCGGCGCAGCGCTGGTAAGAAAAGCTGGTGCAAATGCCGTCAGCGAATCAGGCTATGGACTGTGCCGACAGAATTTCCACTCAAAGATGATATCGATCAAAGTGTAGCGACTGCGCTTGCATACACTGGCCAACGTTAAATGCGACAGCACCAGGGCGTGCTTAACGATGGAGACGGTTATGGCAGATTCAGTTTCAACCTCCGGCGGCGCCGCTCAAGGCGACCTATATGGTGATCTTTGGGTGCTGACCCGGGATCTTGACCCAAATGATGGCGGCGGCAACGGTGAACCGGTGCTGGATGAGAACGGCCAGATCGTGCCGATCGGCTATAATCCTGAAACCGACGAGACCTTTCCGATCCACCTCGTCGAAGGCGGAGAAGGCGAATACGAAGTCCCAGCTGACCAGCTGGATTACATCCAGGAAATCGAGATGGAGCGGGCAAACATTATGCGTTCGCCCGATCAGGTAGTCGAATCCGCTCTGGAAGAGGCGCTTGGCAAGATCAACGCCGGAACCGAGATCACGACTGATGCGTCGGGCCGCATCATGGTGGACGGTGTCCTGATCGATTCCCCACGCGAGAACCTCGCGCTTTACAAGCTGATCATGACCGCAGGCGGCGCAACAAGCTGGACCGAGGTTCAGGCGAATGTCGCCGGGAACATTCCGCAATCGCTGATCGACCTGATGAACGCGGGCTGGAACCCCACCGGGCTGCTGGCCGGCGTCTTCTCCAAGTTCCACCCGGTCAGCATGGACGCGACGCTCACCGCGCATACCTTCATGGGGGTGAACGAAGTCACCGGTTCCGGCGACACCCAGACAATCGACTATTTCGGCTTTACCGATGGCAGCGCGGAAACCTTCGATTATGACCGCATCGCAACCTATGGAGATGCCTGGGTCCAGTGGTACCAGGACATGGACGGAGATCCCTCCGACCTTGAGGCAGTGCAGCGTACCCTGCTGGACGTGATCTGGGGCAAGGACCGCAACGGCGACGGCGTCAATGACGTTGGCACCGGCAAGGACTGGGTGGACGAGTACATGACACTCTCTGCCGATGGCGAGAGCTATGAAATGGCCGAAGGCTCGGCCGCCGGCATCAACGACTGGGCGCAGTCGGTGGAAGACGCCCGCGAAGCCATCTACGTGCTGCACGAATACGTCGGCACCACGGAAATCGCTGCGCCAGAGGCAACTGACGACGTCATCGAGGGTAGTTCCTACGCCGACTACATCGCCTCCTGGGGCGGTGATGATCTGATCCTTGGCCACGAAGGCGACGATCTGATTGACGGCGGCGAAGGCAACGACACGCTGAAAGGCAACCTTGGCGATGACAGCCTCGAAGGTGGCGCGGGCAATGACGTTGTGCGGGGTGGGTTTGGCGACGATGTGCTGGTCCGCGGTGGCGGCAACGACAAGCTGTTTGGTGGTCGCGGGTCCGACAAACTGAACGGCGGCGCTGGTGACGATACCATGGACGGTGGCGCGGGCGATGACATCCTGCGGGGCGGCCGAGGCGCCGACCTTTTGACCGGTGGCGACGGAGCCGACGATTTCTTTTTCCGGCTTTCGGGTCCGAGAGGGACCGACACTATCGCCGATTTCGCGAGCAACGATCTCGATATCATCCGACTGGACCGGATCGACGCTGACAGCTCCACTGAAGAGGACGACGCCTTTACCTTTATCGGCAGTGCTCACTTCAGCGGCACCGCAGGGGAACTTCGCGCGGCGGATCGTGGCGATTTCCAGCGCATCGTCGGCGATGTGGACGGTGATGGAAATGCAGACTTTGTGATCAAGGTCCTTGGCACCGATGCGGCAGAGGCCGACTGGTTCGCGCTCTGACCTCACCGCTCCGGGCGTAGCAATGAAAACGAAGAACGCTGCCAGCAACACATGCTGGCAGCGTTTTCATTTCCACGATGCGATGCTCACAGCAATTTGCCCCATGGCTTGCCGCGCTTTGGCAAAGCAGTCACAACCCCGGCAGCCACAGCGCCAGCTGGGGAAACAGGATCAACAAGGCGACCAGCAGCATCGAACAGGCCATATATGGAAAGGCCGACATGTAGATATCGCGCATCGTGGTATCCTTGGGCGCCACCCCTTTCATCACGAAGAGCAACAGCCCGAAGGGCGGCGTGGTGAAGCTGATCTCCAGCGCCAGCAGGATGATCAAACCGAACCATATCGGATCGAACCCCAGCGAGGCCGCCAACGGAAAGAAGATCGGCACAGTCAGCAGCATCATCGAGATCTGCTCCATGAACATGCCCAGCAGCAGCAGCACACAGAACATCACCAACAGCATCGCAACCGGCGCCAGATCAAAGGAGGTCGCCCAGCGGATCAGCCCGCTGGAGGCACCGGAAAAGGCCAGCAGCTGGCTGAAAGTGGCTGAGCCGAACACGATCAGATAGGCCATCAGCGTCACTCGCAGCGCGCCGACGACGGACTTCTTCATCGCCTCCCAGCTGAGACAGCGAAACAGAATGGCAAGGATCAGGACCCCAAGCGCGCCAAAGGCGGCGGCCTCGGACGGGGTGATCAGCCCACCAACCATGCCGATGACGATCAGAACCATGACCGACAGCATGGGCAAGACGTCTCCGAACAGCAGCCGCGCCTTTTCGCCAAAGGTGAGCGTCTCAACCTCATAGGCAGGGGCAGCTGTCGGGTCGATGCGGGTCTGCAGGTAGATGACACCGATATAAAGGCTGGCCAGCACCAGCCCCGGCAGGATTCCCGCGATCAGCAGCGCGCCGACGTCAATGCGGGCGAGCGTCGCCAGCAGCACCGCCAAAGCAGAGGGCGGAATGATGATCGCCAGACCACCGGTGCCCAGGATTGGCCCGATCGACATGTGCTTCTTGTATCCGCGGCTGGTCATCTCGGGCACCATTAGGCTGCCCAGCAGCGCGGTCGAGCCCATGGAGGATCCGGACAGCGTTGAAAACGCTGTCCCGCCCAGCACAGTCACATAAGACAACCGCCCGGGCAGCTTACCCAGAAGCCGGTCGATGGCATTGAACATCCGTGCCCCAAGGCCAGTGTGAAAGAAGACCTCTCCCATCAGCAGGAACAGCGGGATCGGCACCAGCGCATAGTTCGTCAGCCCGCCAAACCCGTTGTTGAGCAGCAGCGTGATCCCCTTGGCCCCGCCCATGAAAAACCAGGCCCCGACGATATTGGCCGCCAGAAAGGCAAGAGCGACCGGCATGCCGATGGCCATCAGAACCAGGATCGAGCCCAGCAGCAGGGCCAGTGATTCAAACCATTCCATTATTCGTGTATCCCCGCTTCGCCCGAATGCATCAGGTCGCTGCCAAATACGAAACGGGAAAATTCAATCGCCATCAGTCCAAAGCTGACCGGAAAGGCGATCGTCAGGATCCATTTCGGAAAGTAGTAGGCGCGCACGTCCAGATCATTGCGCGCGATATTGCCCAGAAACAGCTCTGCGCCCTTCCAGGCCAGGATCACCGACACCAGAACACAAAGCGCGGCCACCAGACGGCTGACCACCCGGCGCACCTCAGCGGGCAATGCAGCGGTGATCAATTCGATATGCACATGACCCTTTTCACGCACCAACCAGGGGGCGCCCATCATGGTCATGTACAAAATGGCGTATTCGGATGAGGTGAAAAGCCAGGCAAAGGGCTGAAGCCCAGCATTGCGCATCACCACGGACAGGGTGACCGAAATCATCAGCCAGACCAGCATGAACCCCGCGATGCCCGCCATCGCATATAGGAAGCCTTGATAGAGCTTTCCGACCATTGCCATTTCTCATCCTTTCCAAAGGCAGACGGCACGCCGGACCCGCGATCCGGCGTGCCGCCCCGTGGCTGTTTACTTGTCGTAGAACAGCTCGATCAGCTTGTCGTAGTTGCCGTCTCCCTGGGGGCTGTCGGCCATCAGGCCCTTCATGCGGTCCCAGGTTTTCTGCGTGGCGGCCGCCAGATAGGCGTCGGCGGCGTCACCTTCCAAGGTCACGACTTTCATGCCGGCCTCTTCAAGGGCCGCGAAATCCGCGTCGCGCAGGGCACCCAGTTTGGCGGCGCTTTCCGCCTCGTGGGCGATTGCGACATCCTGCAGGATCTTGCGCGATTCCTCGGACAGGCTGTTCCACTTGTCGAGATTCACGATGGTGCCAAGGTCGGTCGAGAAGAAGCAGGGTTCGATCCGGTAGTTCAGGAATTCGTTCCACTTCAGGTCGATCAAGCCGATCTGGGTCCAACCGGTCGCATCCACTACGCCGCGCTCCAGCGCCGAATAGACTTCGGTGGTGGGCAGGTCCATCACCTGCGCGCCCAGATATTCGGTGAAGAATGCGTTGTAGACCGCGTTGCCGCGCAGTTTCAGACCGGACACATCAAGGTTGCCGTCCGCGTCCAGCTTCGGCTCATTGCGGGTCCACAGGTTGTAGCAGACTCCCGAGTCAAACCAGCCGAGGTATTTGACGCCCATCTTTTCCTGGTGGATCTGGTCAATCAGTTCCAGACCGCCATTGGCGCGGGTTTCCACCGCCGTCAGGTTTGAGGTCACAAGCGCGTCTTTTTCCGGCAGGGCGCCGGCGTAGAAGCTGCCCGGTGTGTAGACCATGTCCACAACGCCCGAACGCACGGCGTCCGGCTGCTGGAACATGCCGATGGCCTCGGGGCCGCCACGGACCTCGATATTGACGACACCTTCACCCGCCGCGTTCACCTTGTCGACGAACTCAAGGAAGGATTTGGTGTAGATCAGCGATTCCGGAAAGGCGTGTACGGCGGTCAGCGTGTCTTCGGCAAAGGCAGCCGAGGTCATCGCCGTGGTGACAAGGACTGCACCAATCATACTGTGCTTCATTTTGTCTTTCTCCCTGGTGATGGGGTGCCTTGTGACGCCCCTTTGGTTGTGGCCTCGGCCCCCAGCAGGGCCCGTTGCCGTCTTACGTCGCGGGCCAGGCCCATGGGTGCTGAGAAGCACGGGCCGCCCGAAACGTTGAAATCCGTTCTTGGTGCTGAGCGGTCAGGTCGATGTCGTCCCAACCGTTGACCAGTTTTTGCTGCCAGACGGGGTCAATCTCGAAAGAGACCTCCTGCCCGGCGATGCTGGCACGGCCAGCAGCCAGATCGACGGTGGCCGCCACATCATTGCTGCCGATGGCGCTGATCAGCGCCTCGATCTGTTCTTCTGGCAGGCGGGCGGGCAGCAGGCCGTTGTTGACGGCGTTGCCAGCAAAGATGTCGCCAAAACTGGGGGCGAAGACCGCCTTGATCCCGAAATCCACCAGCGCATAAACGGCAGCCTCGCGGCTGGAGCCGCTGCCGAAATTGCGCCGCGTCACGAGCACCGAGGCGCCGGGATGCAGGTTCAGCACATGCACGTTGTCATCCTGACGCGCATCGTGCAGCAGAAATTGGCCATACCCCTCGCTGCGCGGCGCCGACATGAACCGCGCCGGGATCAGCTGATCCGTGTCCACATTCTCCTGCGCCAGCGCCACCGCCCGGCCTTCGATCTTGCTCCATCCGCTCATGACCGGCCCTCCAGCAGCGGGCGCACATCGGCAAGATGTCCGGTAACGGCGGCGGCGGCGACCATGGCGGGACTCATCAGATGGGTCCGCGCGCCGCGTCCTTGCCGCCCGCGGAAATTCCGGTTGGTGGAGGAGGCGCAGCGTTTGCCGGCCTCGACCAGATCGCCATTCATGCCCACACACATGGAACAGCCAGCATCGGCCCATTCCAGGCCCGCATCGGTAAAGATCTGCGCCAGCCCTTCAGCCTCGGCCTGTTTCTTGACAACGGCGGACCCCGGCGACACCAGACCGGGCACCTTGGCCTGGCGTCCCGCCAGAACCTTGGCCGCGAGGCGCAGATCCTCGATCCGGCCATTGGTGCAGGAGCCGATGAACACCTGATCAACCGCGATGTCCTCAAGCGGCATCCCTGCTTCAAGGCCCATGTAATCGAGCGTTGCACGCGCCTGATTCTGCTTTCCTCCGGGCAGGTCTGCCGGGCGCGGCACACGGCCAGTGATCGGCAGCGCCTCTTCCGGAGAGGTGCCCCAGGTCACCGTCGGGGCGATCTCTGCGGCTTCGATTGCAACCTCCTGATCGAAGATGGCCTCCGCATCGCTGTAGAGCTTTTGCCAATCCGCCAGAGCAGCCTCCCAGGCGGCAGCCTTCGGGGCGAAATTGCGCCCTTTCAGATAGTCGAAAGTGATCTGATCCGGCGCGATCAGACCCAGCCGGGCGCCACCCTCGATGCTGAGATTGCACAGGGTCAGGCGACCTTCGATGCTCAACGCCTCAACCGCGCTGCCCGCGTATTCGATTGCGTGACCCCTGGCGCCATCCGCGCCCAGTTCGGCGATCCAGTGCAGCGCAAGATCCTTGGCCGTGACACCAGCGCCAAGGGCGCCATTGACCGAAATCCGCATGGTCTTGGGCCGACGCTGCCAGATCGTTTGGGTTGCCAGAATATGGGCGACCTCGGTCGCCCCGACGCCAAAGGCCAAAGCCCCAAGCGCCCCGTGAGTGGAGGTATGGCTATCCCCGCAGTTGATCAGTAGTCCAGGCAGCGTCAGCCCCTGCTCGGGGCCAAGCACATGCACAATGCCCTGCCCCGGATCGTGCAGATCGAACAGCCGGATGCCCTGTGCCCGTGCATTCTGGCCCAGAGTGTCGATCATCCGGCGGATATCGGGCGCGACAGCACCCGGTCGTGTTGGCGCATAGTGATCGACCACCGCAAAGGTCAGATCGGGTTCGGCCACTTTCAGGCCCCGCTGCGCCAGCTTGGCAAAGGCGTGGTGCGAGCCTTCGTGCACCAGATGCCGGTCCACCCACAGGAGGGACATGCCATCGTCGCGTCGCATGATCTCATGCGCAGCCCAGAGCTTATCGAACAGGGTCTGCGGGGTAGTCATTCGGCTGCCTCTTTGCGGGCCGGATTGATCACCGGCTCCCAGTGGCGGGTTTCGCCCACGCCGACGTGGTTCAGCGACATCTCAAGCCGGAACATGTCAGGCCGGTAGAGCGCGGCAAGGTATTCGACCCCGCGGCCTTCCTCGTCGCGCACAACCCGATCGAGGGACAAGAGCGGCGCACCAATCCGAACACCTAGCGTTTCGGCAACTTCCGGAGAGGCCAGCGTCGCGCTGACCGTCTGATGGGCGGAATCGACTTTGACGCCCGAGCGCTCCAGAAGGCGGAACAGTGGCGTCGTGGCCAGTTCAGCCTCTGTGTAATTCTGCGCGATTTCTTCCGGCACCCATGTGGTCAGATGGGAGAAAGGTTCATTTTCAACCAGACGCAGGCGTACCGCTGTCTGAACCCGCACCTGCGCCCCAAGGCCCAACGCCTCGGCAACGCCGCCGGGCGCGGCGCCATAGCTGAAGGAGAGCAGCCGTGCGGTGGTGTTCTGCCCCATTTCGACCAACTGCGGCATCAGGGTACTGAAGTCCGCCGCCATCGAAGGACTGGACTTCTGCGCGCAGACCGTTGTGCCGGATCCGACACGGCGTTCAACCAGCCCGTCCTTCTCCAGCACATCTAGCGCCCGACGCACAGTGACACGGGACACGCCCAGAGTCGCGGCCAGCTTCTGCTCACCCGGCAGCACGCTCCCCGGCGCGTAAACACCACGGGTAATCTCTTGATGCAGATGCAGAAAGACACGCTGCGCCTTGCCCCCTTCAGGCAGACCTTTGCTTGCGGAAGATGCCAGATTCTGTCCCATATTTCTCCTTTCACTGCCTCTCAAGCCTAGCGATGGTTTTTTCAAAAGCAACAAATCTATTCACAAATGTTCAAAATATTTGACCTATGCGTAGCAAATAATTTGTATTACAAAAGATACCAATTTAGAAAAGGAGACTTCATGCCCGTCATCGAACTCCACGTGATGCAGGGATATAGCGCAGACGAGAAAACGCGACTGTGCGCGGCGCTGACCAACGCGGTGCGAATCGTCGTGCCCGCCCCGCCCGAGGCCGTCACCGTTATGATTCATGAGCTGGATCCTGCGGGTTACATGCGCGGCGGCGCGCATCGCAGCCCCGCCCCCGCCCTGCCCGATCCGGTATCTCTGGTGCGCAACTACCTGACCGCGATGGAAGCGCGCGAGATAGACACGGCCCGGGCGCTGCTGGCTCCCGGCTTCTCCATGACGTTCCCCGGCACCGCCCCGATGACGACGCTGGAAGAGCTGATCGAATGGGCAAAGCCCCGATACAATTTCGTCACCAAGACATACGAGGGCTTCGAAGCGCTGCAATCGCCGCAGGACGCCGCCGTTGTCTATTGCCGCGGCACCCTGTCGGGCGAATGGCCGGATGGCACCCCCTTCAGCGGCATCCGGTTCATCGACCGCTTCGAAGTGGTGGACGGGCGTCTCACCCGGCAGGACGTCTGGAACGATATCGCTGAAACAAAGGCAAACCCATGACCAAAGAGATAGACCCGATCACGCTGGCCGTTCTGGCCGGACGGATGGAGCAAATCGCGGATGAAATGGACGCCACTCTGTTTCGCGCCGCCTTCAACCCAATCATCGCCGAGGCCCATGACGCATCGCACGGCCTCTATCACGCGGTGTCGGGCGACACTCTGGTACAGGGCAAATCCGGCCTGCCAATCTTTGTCGGGGTGATGTCCTTTGCGGTGAAGGCCGTCATCGAAAAGGCCGCCGAAAACGGCGACCTAGAAGACGGCGACATCTATATTTTCAACGATGCGCATCTGGGCGGCACCCACCTCAGCGACATGCGGCTGGTGCGGCCCTATTTCCACGATGGCAAACTGTTCTGCTATCTCGCCTCGGTCGGACATTGGCACGATGTGGGCGGCGCTGTGCCGGGCAACTACAACCCCGCTGCCACCGATGCCTTTCAGGAGGCCTTTGTCCTGCCGCCGGTCCGGCTGGCCAAGGCAGGCAAGATCCAAACCGACATCACCGACATCCTGATGCGCAACACCCGTCTGCCGCAGTCGGCGCAGGGCGATCTGAACGGTCAGCTGGGAGCGCTGGATCTGGGCGTGAAACGTCTTGATGAATTGCTGGCCGAATATGGCGCCGAAACCGTGCGCGCGGCCCTTGATGCCTTGCAGGACCGTGCCGAAGCGCTGATGCGTTCGGAGCTGACGGAACTGCCCGACGGCCGCTGGGAGGCCGAGGATTTCCTCGACAATGATGGCATCACCGATACGCCGCTGGCAATCAAAGTCGCGCTGGAGATCAATGATGACCGGATGACGCTGGATTTCACAGGAACGGCAGACCGCTGCGCAGGCCCGGTGAACATTGCACTGCCGACGGCGGTCGCAACCGCCTATGTGGCGATCAAGCATATCTTCCCGTCCCTGCCTGCGAACTCTGGCGTAATGCGCCCGATCGATGTGAAGATCCCCGATGGATCGCTGCTGTCTGCGCCCTTCCCGGCGCCGGTCGGCGGCTACACCGAAACGATCCTGCGCATGGTTGACGTGATCTTTGCCGCGGCCTCACAGGCGGCGCCGGATCGCGTCGTCGCCAATGCCTATGGCACCATCAACGCCCTGTCGATTTCCGGCAAACGCGCCAATGGTCAGCCCTGGGTCATGTTCAGCTTTTACGGCGGCGGCCATGGCGGGTCCATCGAAGGCGACGGGCTGAACCACGGCAATGCGCCAATTTCGACCGCGACAATCCCGCCGATGGAAATCCTTGAGGCCGCCTATCCGGTGATGTTCAAGCAATGGGCCCTGCGCCCAGACAGCGCAGGCCCCGGCATGCATCGGGGCGGCATGGGCGCGACCTATGAAATTGAAGTACTGGAGGAAAGCGCCACCGCCTTCCTGTTCGGCGAACGTGGCCGCTTTGCGCCCAAGGGCGCGGCTGGCGGCGGCGATGCTGCGCTCAATGTCTTTTCCTACGAGCAGGCAGATGGCTGGCACCACCCGCCGATGGCCTCGAAAATGGTTGGGATCAAGCTGGAGCGTGGCCAGTCGGTACGGCTCGACACGCCCGGTGGCGGCGGCTACGGCCCGGCGTCACAGCGTCCGGCAGCCGATGTCGCCCGCGATGTGGCAGGCGGGTTGATGAGCCCTGACGCAGCGACCGAAACCTATGGCCCGGCCTGGAAAGAGGTGACCCAATGACCAGCAGCAACCGCATGATCGGCGTCGATGTCGGCGGCACCTTCACCGATATCTTCGTTCTGGACGAAGCCACCGGCACCGCCGAAGTCGCCAAGGTGCCCACCACGCGCCCGGACCAATCCGGCGGCTTCCTGTCCGGGATCAATTCCCGCGTCTATGATCTTTCGACCGTCTCGGTGGTGGTGCACGGAACCACCGCAGGCACCAATGCGCTGCTGGAGCGAAAGGGCGCCCGGATCGGGGTGATCACCACAATGGGCCTACGTGACGTTCTGGAGATGCGCCGCCGCGATCGCCCGCGCACCTGGGGTCTGCGGGGGAACTTCACTCCGGTGGTGGACCGCGCCCTGCGGCTGGAGGTGCCGGAGCGCACACTGGCCGATGGCACCGTGCGCACGCCGGTGGATCTGGACGCGGTGCGCGCCGCCGCCCAGCAACTGATCGACGAAGGGTGCCTTGCCTGCGCGATCCTCTTTGCCAACAGCTATGCCAATGGCGAAAACGAACGCGCCGCCGTTTCTGCCGTGCGCGAGATGTGGCCCAATGCGCATGTCTCGGCATCTTCGGAGATCCTGCCGGAAATCCGGGAATTCGAACGTTTCTCCACGACCGCGCTCAATGCCTATCTGCAACCCGAAGTCTCGGGTTATCTGGCGCGGCTCGAAACCGCGCTGAAGGACGGCGGGTTCGCCGGGGAGTTCATGATCGTCCAGTCCAATGGCGGCGTGATGGATGTGGACACGGCGGCAAAACTGCCTGTCCGCACTGCTCTGTCGGGCCCGGCGGCTGGTGTCATCGCAGCCGGATACATTGCAGAAGCGGCCGGATTTCCAGATGTCATCACCGGCGACATGGGCGGCACCTCCTTTGATGTCAGCCTGATCGCCAAGGGCGCATCCATGCTGTCGCCGCAAACCTCAATCGATTTCGGCATGGTGGTCCGCTCCCCGATGATCGAAATCACCACTATCGGCGCGGGCGGCGGCTCGATTGCCTGGGTCGACAAGGGTGGCCTGCTGAACATCGGACCGGAAAGCGCCGGCTCCACTCCCGGCCCAGTGGCCTATGGTCAGGGCAACACCCGCCCCACCGTGACCGATGCCAATGTCGTTCTGGGCCGCATCGATCCCGACAACCCCATCGGCGGTAAGCTGGACCGGCTGGATGTCGAGGCCGCCAAGGCCGCGATCCTGGAACACGTCGGGCGTCCGCTGGGCATGGACGCGCTGCAAGCCGCCGAGGCGATCCTGCGCGTTGCCAATAGCCGTATGGCCGGAGCGCTCAGGCTGGTCTCTATCGAGCGCGGCTTTGATCCCGAACGTTTTGCATTCATGCCTTTTGGTGGTGGCGGCGCGCTGCATTCTGGCGCCATGCTGGCCGAGGTCGGCCTCGCCCGCGCCATCGTGCCGCGCTATCCCGGCGTGACCTCGGCGATGGGCTGCGTGATCGCCGATATGCGGCAGGATTTCGTGCAGACCATCAATTCGGTCCTGGCCGGTATCGACCTGCAAAGCCTGACCGGGTTCATGCAAAGCCACGTCGACAGCGGGCTGGCCACACTGGACGCGGCGCGCACCCATTTCGAGCGGCGCGACACCGAATTCACCCTTGATATGGCCTATCTCGGGCAAACCCACACGGTGCCCGTCACCCTGCCGGTCACCGTTGAAAATGGCGTCGTGACACCGCCGACCGAGGCGCAGATCGCCGATGCCTTTGATGCGGCTTATCGCGCCACCTACGGTCGACTTCTGGAAAACGGCACCCGACGGGTGATCAACCTGCGCTCGGCCATCACCGGCCGCCGTCCGCGGTTCGATCTGGCAACGCTGGCCCCCAAGGCCGGCAGTACCGAGCAGGCCTTCCGGGGCACGCGGCAGGTGCATTTCGACGGCACCTGGCACAAAACCAGCCTCTATGACCGGCTGGCCCTGCCCGTAGGCGCCGAAATCGCGGGTCCGGCCATTCTGGAGCAACCCGACACCACCGTCTTGATCGAACCCGGGCTCGTCGGCAAAGTCGACGCCTACGGCAATACACTGATCGAAAGGGCCAGCGCATGACCCCCTCCTCCACTGCCCTGCTGACAATTGACCTGCAAAACGACTTTTTGCACCCCGAGGGTGCCTATGGCCGTGCGGGTCAGGGCGCCGACAGCATCAAGGCCCTTCCGGACCGGATCGCGCCGGTGAAAACCGCCCTGACCAAGGCCGGGGGTAGTTATATCTCCGCCCAGTTCACGCTGGTGCCGGGTCGTGGTGGGGAGCCGCTGATCTCGCCACACCTGAAAAAGCTGCGCCCCTTTCTGACCAAGGGCGATTTTGAACCGGGCAGCTTTGGGCACAGCCTTGTCGATACTCTGGCTCCGGCCGATTTCACGGTGGAAAAGGTGGCCTATTCGGCGCTGTATCAGACCCGTCTTGAATATATCCTGCGGGCGATGAAGATCGACACGCTGATCATCGGCGGTATCGTCACCAATGGCGGCGTTGCCAGCACCGTCCGCGATGCCCACCTGCGCGACATTCACACCATCCTGCTGTCGGATGGCTGCGCGGCCTTCAAGGACGACGTGCACGAGGCCACTCTGAAATCTCTCGGCTCGGTGACGGAGATCATGACCTGCGCCGAGGCAGTGACACTGCTGGGAGGCACGTCATGAGCCTGCGCAAGCGCCTGACCTCGCCCGAAATCCTGCTGGCCCCCGGTGTCTACGATGGCCTGACGGCCGCGCTGGCCACCGATGCCGGGTTCGAGGCCCTATACCTGTCGGGGGCCGCGGTGGCCTACACCCGCCTTGGCCGCCCCGATATCGGTCTCACCACCGCCTCGGAGATGGCAGATACCATGGCGTTGATCGCGGATCGCACCGACCTGCCGGTGATCATGGATGCCGACACCGGCTTTGGCAACGCGCTCAATGCACGGCGCACCATGCAAAGCTATGAACGTGCAGGTGCTGCCGCCCTTCAGGTCGAAGACCAGAGCTATCCCAAAAGATGCGGCCACCTGTCCGACAAATCGCTGATCTCCAAGACCGAGATGTCGGGCAAGATCGCCGCCATGGCCGATGCCCGCCGTCAGGACACGCTGATCATTGCCCGCACCGATGCCATCGCCGTCGAAGGATTTGATGCCGCCATCGACCGGGCCGGTAGCTACATCGAGGCAGGCGCCGACGTGCTGTTTATCGAGGCCCCGCGCGACAGTGACGAGCTGGCAAAAATCGCGGCGACCTTCAAAGGCAAGGTGCCGCTGCTCGCGAATATGGTCGAAGGCGGAGCCACGCCGATTTCCTCGGCCACGACCCTTCAGGACATGGGCTTCGACATCGTGATCTTCCCCGGTGGTATCGTCCGCGCCCTGGCGATGACCGCGCAAAATTACTATGCCAGCCTGAAAGAATCAGGCTCTAATAAGCCATTTTCCGACCGGATGCACGATTTCGATGGGCTGAACGCGGCCATTGGAACACCTGAAATGCTGGCCCTTGGAAAGCGGTTCGATGGCAAGTCCTGATGTCGCTGAACCGCCCGCATCCTTTGACCTGACGGTCGAAACCCTGATCGTCGGGGCGGGCGCTGCGGGGATGGTGGCCGCCCTGGCCGCCCATGAGGCAGGACAGGAAGTTCTGCTGGTCGAGGCCGACGCCGTACCATCGGGGTCCACCGCGCTCAGCGCCGGTCTGATCCCCGCTGCGGGCACGCAGTTTCAGACCGAGGCAGGCATCCAGGATAGCGCAGAGCGGTTTGCGCAGGACATTCAGGCCAAGGCCCATGATGAAAACGATCCCGATCTGGTCGCCAGCATGGCCAGCACGGCGGCGCCGGTAATCGAGTGGCTGGCCCACGATCACGGGTTGCCGTTTTCACTGGTCACCGACTTTGACTACCCCGGCCACAGCCGCCGCCGCATGCACGGGCTGCCGACCCGTTCCGGGCAGGAACTGATCGACGCCCTGCGCGCCCGGATCGAAGCGCTGGATGTGCCGCTGATCTGCAATCGCCGCGCAATCAGACTCTATTCGAAAGAAAACCGCATCTTTGGCGCCCAGTTGCAGCTGCCCGATGACAGTAGAGAAACCATCGGCTGCGCGCGGCTGATCCTCGCCTGCAACGGCTTTGGTGGCAATCGCACCATGGTCTCCACCCATATGGCCGAAATCGACAATGCGGTCTGGTTCGGCCATGACGGCAACCGCGGCGAGGCCGTGACCTGGGGGCAGGCTCTGGGCGCAGCGACCGCCCATCTGGGCGCCTATCAGGGGCACGGTAATGTCGCGCATCCGCATGGCATCCTGATCACCTGGGCCACCATCACCGAAGGCGGCGTGCAGGTGAATTGCCAGGGCAAACGGTTCTGGAACGAGGCGCAGGGCTATTCCGAGGCAGCCCGCGCCGTACTGGCACAGCCGGGCGGCACCGCCTGGGTGGTGTTCGACAGTCGCATCGCCGCCGTGGCGCGGCAGTTCGAGGATTTCAAGAACGCAGAAAAGCAAGGCGCGATGCTAGCCGGTGAAAGCATTGCAGAGCTTGCCAAGGCGGCTGACCTGCCCGCAGATGCGCTGGCCAATACCCTTGGCGATATACCCAACGAGGGCACGGACGCCTTTGGCAGACGCTGGAGCGGGCAGACCCCGCCACTGCGCCCACCCTATCACGCTGTGAAGGTCACCGGCGCGCTGTTCCATACCCAAGGCGGGCTAGAGGTCGATCCCGCAACGGCCCGGGTGCGCCGCGCGGCGGGTGGAAGTTTTGACAACCTTCATGCCGTGGGCGGCGCGGCCTGCGGCGTTTCAGGTACCGGCGACAGCGGTTATCTATCGGGCAACGGGCTGCTGGCGGCGGTGACTTTGGGGTATCTTGCCGGGCGCGCCTGATCCAGCGCGCCCGTCGTTCGCAGTATTCGCGCCTGTCAGTCCGCAGTGCTGAGCGACAGACCCAAAAGCGCGCGGCGTTTCAGCCAGAGGCTGGGGCGATAGCGTTCCGACCCGGTCGTGGATTGCAGCCCCTCCATGATCGACAGTACCCGATCTGCGCCGACCTTGTCGCCATACTCCAGTGGGTTGAACGGGTAGTTGAGACCCATGGTCATCGCCTTGCCCAAATCCTCGGGGCTGCCGACGCCGATCTGCGCCATCTCGCAGCACAGGTTCACGATCATCGAAATGATACGCGGTGCAACAAAGCCGGGGCTGTCCTTGATGACCTCGACATGCAGGCCCGCGCCCGCCAGCCAGGTGGTCACCGCCTCCAGCACGTCCGAGCCACCGGGAGCGGTCATGACGGTAACGATCCCGCGTTCGACCGCGCTCAGATCCACCGCAACGGTGCGTTTGGGGTCAAGGCCAAGGCGGGCAACGGTGCTGGTGCAATCCTCGCCAAGCGGGCTGACCAGGATCGGCGCCTTGCCGTCATCCTCGGCAGCGCTGAGGCCCTTTTCCACCAGCGGAGCAAAGGCATCGGAGCGTTCCGGCAGAACTGCGGTCAGCGAGGTCCTCGGTCCGGCTTCGGGCGGGGTCGGCAGCTTGGGCAGGTCCTGCGCGTAGTCGTAGAAGCCGCGCCCCACCTTGCGCCCCAGCAGCCCCGCTTCGACCATATAGCCATGGCGCGGCGTGGTGCGCAGGCGCGCATCGCTATGGTAGCCGTTGAAGATGAAGGTCGAAACCGGGAAGTTGGTGTCGATGCCGGTGAGATCCATCAACTCGAACGGGCCCATCCGGAAGCCGCCTGCCATCTTCATGATGCGGTCGATCTGCTCCGGCGGGGCGACGCCTTCGGCCTCGATATGCAGACCTTCGGTGTAATAGGCCCGCCCACCCAGGTTCACGATGAAGCCGGGTCCATCCTTGGCGATCACCGGCACCTTGCCCATCGCCTTGCCCATTTCATAGGTCGCATCGACAACGCCCGCATCGGTGGCCGCGCCGCCGATCACCTCGACCAGCTTCATCGGCGGCACCGGGTTGAAGAAGTGCATGCCCACCACGCGGGCGCGGTTTTCGCAGTTCTTCGCAATCGATGCGATGGAGAGCGAGGAGGTGTTCGACGCAAGAATGCAGTCCGCGCTGACGATGCCTTCAAGTTCGGCAAACAGGCTCTGTTTGATGTCGAGCCGCTCGATGATGGCTTCGATCACCATCTGCGTATCCGCAAGGGAGGTGAGGTCGCCTGATGTGGTCAGCCGCCCCTTGGCCGCAGCGGCGGCGTCCGCCTCCAGCTTGCCCTTTTCGACCATACGGTCGATACGCCCTTCGATATCGGTCTTCGCCTTGGCCAGCGCCTCGGCGTTCATGTCGTTCAGCACCACGTCATAGCCCACGGTCGCCAGCACCTGCGCGATGCCCGCCCCCATGAGCCCGGCGCCGATCACGCCAACCTTTTTGATGTCGTCGAATGCATAAGCCATCACTTATTGTCCTTTGAACTCGGGGGCGCGTTTTTCAAGAAAGGCGCGCATTCCCTCTTTTTGATCGTCAGTGGAAAACAGCATCTGGAACAGGCGGTTCTCCAGCATGAGCGCGGTATCCAGTGGCGTATTCGCCCCCTCGCGCACCGCGTCACGGATCGCCTGCACCGCCTTGGCAGGCTGGGCGGCGATCCTCTTGGCCATGGCAAGGGACGTGTCCATCACCTCGGCATCCGGTACCACTTCTGAGACGATGCCCAAATCCAGCGCCACATCTGCCGGGAACAGATCGCCAGTCAGAAGGTAACGCAGCGCCTTGGCTTTGCCCGCCGTGCGCAGGATCTTCTGGGTGCCACCGGCGCCGGGCATGATGCCCACCTTGATTTCCGGCTGGCCGAATTTGGCGGTGTCGCCTGCAATGATGATGTCGCACATCATCGCCATCTCACAGCCGCCGCCCAGCGCCATGCCACGCACCGCTGCGATGACGGGGGTATTCGACGCTTCGAGCGCGCGTTTGACAGCACCCAGACGGTCGAAGACCTCCTGCATCGGCCGCACCTCGGCCAGCTCGGCCAGATCCGCCCCGGCGGCAAAGGCCTTTTCATCGCCTGTCATCACGATGCACCGGATCCCGGGGTCGGCGTCCAGTTCAGTCACCGCCTTGGCGATTTCCGCCCGAAATTCGGTCGACAGCGCGTTGCGCCGTTCGGGGCGGTTGAGCCGGATCACACCAACCCGGTCACCGGGGCGTTCGATGAGCACCAAAGACATGTTCTCTCCTGTCCTACTGCAAAGGATGCCAGGCCGGTTTCTACCAGGCCGGGCGCGTTGTAGCCCCTTATAAGGTGGATTAGATACTTGGCAAACAATTAGCTTGATAATTAATTGCGAATTCGTCCCGTCCCAAGAAGGTGCCGAGGCGAAGGCACGCGTCACAGGCGGTCGGGGCAATCGACTTGTACAGTGGAAGGAGCTCCGGCCAGCACATTGCCCGGGTTGAGCCCAGCCTTAAGACGAGATCCTGACCCGCCTCAATCCCGCGCCATCGACGCCTTGAGGTTCTGCCGCATCTTCGCCAGCACCTTCATGGTGGTGGCCAGCTCTTCCGGTTCGATCCCTGTATTGGCTATGGTATCCACCTGGCGCTGCGTCTCGGTCATGATATCCATCAGCTGGTGCGCCTTGTCTGTTGCAAAGATCCGTTTCGACCGCCGGTCGCCGGGATCGGCGCGCCGTTCAACAAAGCCGCGTGCCTCCAACCGGTCGATCAGTTTGGAAGTGGTCACTGGCCCGATGTCCAGCTTCGCTGCAAGATCCGCCTGCCGCTGACCAGCCTCTCGCATGAGGCTGAGCACCGCCCAACCCTGCGCCATGGTGATGTCGTGCGGCCGCAATAGCCCGTCAAACAGAATGCCACGAAACCGCGCGATATCCTGAAACACCGGGCCCGAGACCCCTTCATTGCGAGCCGTGGTTGCCTTATCGCTTTTGGTCATACTGCCGCCCCATACTTCGCCAATCTCCCCCGGCCCCCCCGCGCGACCGCTTGGCAAAAAATGTAATTAGCTTGATTATTATTTGCAAGATAAATACCCTAAGCAAAAGGCTTTGGCTCTGCTTCCGCAACCGCCGGAGGCAGCTCTCGCACGGAGCTGCACCACTCTAACCCGCACAGCTCTGAGGAGTTCTGACAAGATGGCCAAGCAAAACTCGCCGTCACGATACAGCGCCCAATAATGCTGTCATCCGCTTTTCTTCTTCTTGTCAGCCTCGGGGCCATCGGTGAAATCTTTACCGATGCGCCCGCTCTGCGGCTGATGGAGCTCGGGGGGATCCTGGGCTTTCTGGCGCTGGAGCTGCGCGGCCTGTCCAAAGTCGCTTTAATCCTCCTTTCACTGTGCATCGCGCTGCCGCTTTATGAGGTCAGCCAAGGCACCTTTGATCTTGCCCGCGCCTCCACTGCCATCGACAGGGCGGCGTTCTTCGCCTTCTTCCTCACCTCGCTCAGCTTCCTTCAGTTCGCCGCGAACAGCTCGCCGCTGATCCTGCGCTCGGGCGAGATCCTGGTGAACCAGCGCCCGGGCCGCCGCTATCTGGTCCTGACCTTCGGCGCGGCGGTATTTGGCATCCTCTTGAATTTCTCAACCATCGGCCTCTTGGGGACAATGATCGCCAAGGGTGTATCTCCCGGCGAGACCGACGAGGAAAAGCGCATCGCGGGCATCCGCCGCCGCCGCATGACGCTGGCCATGATGCGCGGTTTTTCCTCGCTTCCGATGTGGTCGCCGATGACCGTCACCATGGCACTGATCACTGCGGCCATTCCCAGCGTCGCCTATGGGCAGATCGTCATCTATTCACTGCCGCTGGCGGTGGTGATGCTGCTTTTGGGCTGGGGGATCGACCGGATGAGCTATCCGCGCCGGGTGCTTCCGGGCCTGCCCGAGGCGCCCTCCCTTGCCGGATTTCTGCCCCTGATGGGGATGGTGATCTTCGTGCCGTCGTTTTCCTGGGGTGTGGCCGTGCTTTTGGGCGTGACGCTCATTCAGGCACTGCTTTTGTGCCTGCCGCTGGTCTCCCTTGGCTGGATGGCGATCCAGCGCTGGCATGAGGGCGCGCTTCCGGCGATCACCGGCACCGCCCGAGCCACCGTGACCGGGCTGCTCCCCGGGTTGCCCAGCATGCGCTCCGAAATCGGCCTGTTCACAACCTCGGCCTTTCTGGGTGTTCTGGTGCTACCGCTGATCGACACCGATGCCCTTGGTCAGACCATCGTCGCCCTCGGACTTGGCAGCGGTGCGGTTCTGGCGCTGGCGGGCTGGATCGCCTATCTGCTGTCGATGGTGGGCGTCAGCCCGATCATCTCGGTCACCATCCTGGCGGGCACGCTGCCGAACCTGACGCCATTGGCCATCAGCCCGCTCGCGGTTGCGGTTACCATGGTGTCGATCTGGTCCATCGTGGTGAACGTAACGCCGTTTTCGGCCTCAGTCCGCTTGTCGGCGCGCATGATCGATGAAGATCCCGCCCGCGTCGGCCTGCGCTGGAACCTTGCCTATGGTACGCTCGCCATGTCGATCCTGACCGTTGCGTTGCTGGTTTTCGCATAGTCCGTTGCGTCACGAAGTTTAATTAGATTGCTAACAATCACCATGGCACCCTAAAATTTGCGAAAGAGGAGAAGCTTTGCATGTTCCGGTTCGCGGATATCCAGACCAAGACCGCGCGCCACTGCAATCGGCAGCTTCATGTACATACGGAAATCCGCGCTGCCCGCGCATGACACGACAGACCGAAAGGACCTCCCATGACCAAAGTCAAAGCCGCCGTTTGCCACAAGCACGGAGAGCCCCTTGTGATCGAGGAGGTGGTACTGCGCGCACCCGAACTGGGTGAAGTCGAGGTGAAGATTGATGCCGTGGCTGTCTGCCATTCGGACATCTCGCTGTGGCAGGGTGGGTTTGGCGGCGCCGTTCCCGCGGTCTTCGGTCACGAGGCTGCTGGCATCGTCACCGCTGTCGGCGTGGGCGTCAAAGGCTTTGCCGTGGGCGACAGTGTTGCCGTCACGCTGATCCGTTCCTGCGGCACCTGCCCGTCCTGCGGCCAGGGCCACCCCACGGTCTGCGAAGAACCGGGTGATCCGTCCAAGGGGCCGCTCAGCACGACCCAAGGTGACCCGGTCTGGCAAGCGCTTTTCGCCGGTGCCTTTGCCGAAAAGGTGGTCGTGGATCAAAGCCAGATCGTGAAGATCCCTGCAGATATACCAAAAGACGCCGCATCGCTGATCTCCTGCGGCGTGATCACCGGCGTCGGCGCTGCGATCAATACCGCCGATATCCGCCCCGGCGACGACGTTGTGGTGATCGGCGCGGGCGGCGTGGGCCTCAATGCTATTCAGGGCGCCCGCATCGCCGGGGCCCGCCGCATCGTCGCGGTCGACATGAACCCCGCCAAACTGGAAGACGCCAAGACCTTTGGCGCCTCCCATGGCGTGCTGGCCAAAGGCAAACCCTTCAAGGAAGTAAAGGCGCTGCTGGACGGGCGCGGCGCGGATGCGGTGCTGGTGACGGTCGGTGTCGCCGCGGTCTATGATCAGGCGCCCCGTTACCTTGCTCACAACGGCAAGATCGTGATGGTCGGCATGCCGCATTTCGGCTCTAACGCGAGCTATTCGCCGCTTGTGATGGCCGACGCGGGGCAGAAAATCCTCGGTTCTAAAATGGGCGACGTGGTGATCAAGCGCGACATTCCCTGGATCGTGGACCTCTATCAGCAGGGCCGCCTGAAGCTGGACGAGTTGATCACCGGGCGCTGGACGCTGGATCAGGTGAACGAGGCCTTTGCCGACACCATGGCCGGCAACGCGCGGCGCAACGTGATCATGCTGAACAACGACTGATCAACGGGGTGACAGAACCTGCGGCTGTCCCAGCACATCGGGGCGGCCGTTTCTGTTTCCTGCTCCACACACGAAAAAGGGCCGTTCCGATCGGAACGGCCCTGTCTATTTTCAGATCAGGCACAAAGCGCGGCCCGATCAGACCTTTTCAAAGATAGCCGCCAGACCCTGGCCACCGCCGATGCACATGGTTTCAACCCCATACAGCGCATCGCGGCGTTGCATCTCGCGCAGCAGCCCAGCCATGATCCGCCCGCCGGTCGCACCCACCGGGTGCCCCAGCGAAATGCCCGAACCGTTGACGTTCATCCGCTCGAAATCGCTGTCGGCGAATTGCCATTCACGGGTGCAGGCCAGAACCTGCGCCGCGAAGGCTTCGTTGAGTTCGATCAGGTCGATGTCCTTCAGCGCCATACTCGCACGGTCCAGCGCCTTGGCCACCGACGGCACCGGGCCGATGCCCATCACCTCGGGACCGACACCGGCCACGGCCCAGGACTTGATCCGGGCATAGGCCTTGAGCCCCAGTTCCTCCGCGATGGCGCGGGTGGTGATGATCGCCGCCGAGGCGCCGTCGTTCTGACCAGAGGCATTGCCCGCCGTGACCGTCGCCTGACTGTCGATACTGCCACGGATGGGGCGCAGTTTGGCCATGCTCTCCATCGTGGCCTCGGGGCGCGGATGCTCATCCTTCGAGAAAGTCTCTTCGCCCTTGCGGCTTTTGACGGTCACCGGGATGATCTCATCATCGAACAGCCCGCCGTCCTGCGCCGCCACCGCGCGGCGATGGCTTTCCACCGCAAAGGCATCCTGTTCCTCGCGTCCGATATTGTATTCTTGGCGCAGGTTCTCGGCGGTTTCCAGCATGCCCCCCGGCACCGGGTGGTTGATCCCGCCTGCCGTCACACGTCCCTTCGCCAGCGCATCATCGAACACCATCGCGGTGCCCTTGATACCCCAGCGACCCTTGGTCGAATAGAAGGGCGCATTCGACATCGACTCGGCGCCGCCTGCGATCACCAGCGAAGACCCTCCGGTCCCGACCTGCATCACCGCATTGATCACCGCCTGCAGGCCAGAGCCGCAGCGGCGATCGATCTGATAGCCGCCAATGCTGATCGGCAGTCCCGCATCCAGCCCTACCACGCGGCCCAGCGCCGGTGCATCCATCGACGGGTAGCATTGGGCGAAGATCACCTCGTCCACGCGATCACCCGGCAGGTCGGTGCGCGCCAAAAGGCCTTCGATCACCATGCGGCCCAGCTCATGGGCGTGCAGGTCGCGGAACTGGCCTCCGAAACGGCCAACCGGCGTGCGGACCGGTTCGCAAATTACGACGTCTTCAAGCATATTCTTTCCTTCCCTGCCGCTTACATGCGGTCTTTTGCGGCCTTCACGATGTTGCGGGCAATGATGATCTGCTGGATCTGGCTGGTGCCTTCGTAAATGCGCAGCAGCCGCGCGTCACGGTACAGTCTTTCGATGGCGTATTCGGCCATATAGCCGACCCCGCCATGCACCTGCACCGCGCGGTCTGCAACCCGGCCCGCCATTTCGGTGCAGAAATATTTGGCACAAGAGGCTTCCAGCGCCGCAGCCCCGGTTGCGTCATACGTGCGCGCCGCATCCCGGACCAGCGCGCGGGCGGCGGCCAGCTCGGCCTGACTTTCGGCCAACAGCCCCTGCACCAGCTGATGTTCGCAAGTCTGAAGACCTTCTCGGCGCCAAACCTTTCATCAAAAATACAATATGTCTCCCTTTAGGGATCCGAAGATGCGGAGACACGATGGCTTCCTTCAGATTGAACCTCTGCGGGCAGACAGGGTTAGATCAATCTGGCGAGACCTGCCCGAACAGCTATATAAAGCAGCTAAAGACCAACTTCCGAAAGAATAGTAGCAAAACGACCGGTCCAGATTCCCCACGATTTCGCACATGCCGAAGCCGTTGCTTCACGTCGTGTCCAAGCGTGAACCTGTTAGCGGTATGCTGGCGGGTAGGCTTCCCTAATCGCCGTTTCCCATGATTTCTTGGGTAATGGCGGAGACGAAGGGAGTCTAACCGACTAAGCAATAGGCGTTATTTTTATGAAAAAATCCACCTTATCACTGGACGAAAATGGCTTCGGTATGCCAATCAGTATACCATCTTGCGGAAAAAGGGTGATGCAAGGCAGCTACACTCCCTGCGGGTCGACAAGAACAGATTACGTCAATTATTACTGGATATACGAGTCATTAGTCTGGAAGCTACTACTTCAGATATTCAAGCAGTGCATTCATGTCCTCATGAGTCACGCCAACAAATTTGATGCCTAGTTCAGTCGCTATCGTTTTTGCCCGCATGCGTGATCGCTCTTGATGCTCAAACACAACATCTGCCGAGTACACAGGCCGCTTCCGCTCTTTGTCGCCAGCGCGATTTTTCACGATGGTGGCTGGATCGGCATCTAGGTGCACCATCAGATTAACACCCAAACACTCGAACACTTCGGTTGGGATATCGCAGATGCCTTCAGCGGTATCAATGATGACGTGACCGTCCATGATAACAAGCTTCTCGGCTGGGTCTCGTTCTTGCTTAAAGCCTTGGACCAAAAGGCGCTGGTTTTCATCCAAGTTCGATATCCGTATACTATCCCTGTCAGCTTGAGGAGTTTCACGTGCTTTTGAAATAAGGCTACCCCCCGTCAAATGCTGAAACGGGATGCGCCCCCTTAGTCTGCGCAGAAAAGTGGTCTTACCCACACCGGAAATACCAGTGAAAGCGATGATTTCTTGCGTCATATTGCAAACTCCAGATTTGCCCTGTCCACCAGTGCGGTCAGAAGGTCACGCCGCAACTCGTAAATCGATTGCTGAGGATGTCCATTAACAACACCCATCGTTCTTAGCTCTGCGAGAGAGACAGATGGATCGATATATGACACCAATAGATAGTTGATGACCTTTACCGGTCGCGCATTTGATGCGGACCAGGCGTCCAGCTCTTCTTCACTGTACACCGACCTGCCACCAGTCAACTGCATCAAGTCCTTTGTCGACCGTGCCAGCGTCACGCTTTCCAAGACACCAAGTGTGGTCAAAGCTTGCGAAGGCGGCTCTTTCGATACTCCTTTATAAAAGAATAGCAAGGAGCCCGGCGGACCAAGATTAGATGCCGCGCGGCAGAGGTAGACCTTGCGTATTGTATTTCCTGGCCGTGTCGGAACGTTCGCCCGCGATGCGTCGGCAAACAAATCAGGCTGTCTAGGATTCCATAGATCAGGATATAGGGTGTCGTGGTATCCCTCGATTATGGGAATACCAAATCCGCGTGTATCATCGGCGAGCAGAAAACGAGGGTAGTTCCTTCGGGCAAGGTCAAAATCTGGCACACCGTCGACTCGCGCGAGTGAGTTCGGTGAGAATGACCGCTCATAGATAAACTCTCCCTTATTGTTTTCCCCTGCGTTTACAAAGCCATAATACTCCAAGAGTTCCATCAGGGACGCTTGGTCTTCGTACGTTGTTAGATATGCCAAATCATACCCGTTCGTCTGCGCATACCACAGCACTTGCTTTAGCAAGAGTTCTCCGAGCTTCACACCACGACTCTCTGGTGCGACCTTGAACGTACAGACCTTCAGGATTTTTTGAGCAGGCGAAACAGCATCCGTATCACCCGCCGTTTCGTTTTTCCGAACGATCAAGCCCGCAAGGTTGCCGTCGTCATATACCACCCAGCAGGACCGATGTTGTTTTACGCACTTCTCCCGCCACCAATCGTCAAACTCTGGGTAACCATCCCGCAGACTGTCAAAAAAGCCATCTCGGTGATCAATTTCATGCGCTTCGACCTCGGCGACATGCCGGATCGGCACGGCCTTCGGCTCATAAGTTTGAACGAGAAGCTCGGTTGCGTCTCCAACGAAGAGCACCCGGCGACCAAGCTCCGCCGAGCGTTTTTGAGCGCGCTGGTGCAGGCCTTTGTCCTGCGTGACAAGAAAGTCGGTCGCCCCACTTTCTAAAGAATGCAACAACGTAGCATCGACAACATCGTTGGGCTTCTTGAGCGGACCGAAGGAGGTGTCGAGTTCCTCAGCCGAGAGACCTCGGCGCCCCTTCAGAACACGGTATTTCGCAATCTTGCTCAGAGAAATTTGCCGACGCTCGGGGTCTTTATCTCTCGCTATGTCGTCCTTCGCGGCTTCATGAACATAAATGTCAACTTTGTGCGACAAAGCCAGATTGAGAAATCTAGCATACGCGGCTTCGACCTTATGGTAATCTTCCAGCCCGATAAGGATATTCGTATCAATGAGATACGATTGCTGGCTCATTTTTGAGGGCCTTTCGAAGGTCACGCTTAGCGTACAAGAAAGATTGAGGGGGCTCGAAACCAAACTTCTCCCGAAGTTCGCTCAACGGCAGGGGGCGCGAGAAGGTTTTTACGTCATCGAACACCAACGCAAAGCCATGCTCGAGACCGTCAAAATATTTTTCGAATTTATCGCGCGCAATGAAAGCAGTACTCTCAAACTCAGCCCAAATCTGTTCCACTGGGAGCTTTAGCACGTCTCGGATTGCCGCGGTGCCAACCATGGCCTTAACTGGCGAGGTGGAATAAATGTAGGCGAGTGTACCGTTCGGCGCGGACACAGGAAAACGGCGACGCAGCTCGACCGTTTTCCTGCCTTCCAGAATTTTCTCCGTGTAGACCGGTTTAATGGAGAGCACGACATCCCGTTGCGGCTTGAACGGCTCATCCCCAAGGAGCGGTAGAACTAACTGGTCATCATGTCCCTGCTCAACATCGAATGCTTCGCAGAGCTTCATCGACAAGGGAGCGTCTGTCGGAAAATGGGCATTTAACCGCAAGGATGCACCAAGGGCCTCGACATATCTTTGGACAGTGCTCAAATAGACTTCACCGCCCTGCTCAATCTTTGAGACGGCAGCTTGTTGAACGTTCATGCGCTGCGCTATCTGGCCTTGGGTGAACCCGGCCAGCAGTCGCAGTCGCCGCAACTCCGGCCCCACCATCGGGGATTTTTCACCCGATGTGACCGCCTTTGCCTCGACTATCCTGCCGGTCAACTTGCCCATGTTCGCCCCTCTCTTTTCCCTTCTACTTACAAGGCTATTATATTCCTCGCAAGGAATATCGGTGCACACTATCCACGTGTATTTGGACGTCTCGCGTGACAATCGCCCAACAAATCGAGCAATTTCTAGCGTAAGCTTGCCCAGGGCAAGCGACACACTCTCCCCGTAAGGACCTGCGAAGGAAGCAAAAGACTCTGGCAACCATTGACTTTGGAAACGGCAGCGCGCCATCTAGTTGAGCCAGGGCAGAACCCACCACCTTTTCGAGCATTGGGAAGTAGATGGCCGAACGAACACTAAGTGAAAAAGAACTTTGCAAAGTCGATATCAACGACCCTTTCTTCGATAGCCTAAAGGACGCATACGAAGGGTTTGACGTATGGTTCAAATCAAAGGCAGCAGAAACTGCATTCCTTTTGGAGGATACCAAATCAGGATCCATCGAAGGAATGCTCTATTTGAAAACCGAGAATGGTCCGATAGCAGACGTGACGCCACAGCTAGGAGCTGGTAAATGGCTGAAAGTAGGGACTCTAAAAATAAATGCAGCCGGTACAAAAGCCGGAGAGCGAGTAATAAAGAAGGCGTTCGACCGCGCCATATCTGAAGACTGCGTTGGCATTTACGTGACTGTGTTTGCTGTTCACACGACACTTATCGCGCTTCTCGAGCGATACGGATTTGTTCTCCACGGCTCAAAAACAACCCCTAGCGGGGTAGAGAACGTATACACCAAAGACTTGACTGCGGACTTAGCCGATTTACGAAAAAACTACCCACGATTCTCTGTTGCAGGGCGTAGATACTGGCTGCTTGCCGTATACCCTGAGCACCACACAAAACTCCTGCCGGATTCTAAGCTAATTACAGATCCGGTAGATATAGTGAAAGATGTATCCCACTCCAACACAATAGAAAAAATTTATGTTGGAAAGCTCGCGCTAACCCGCATCGCTCCAGGTGATCTAGTTGTAATTTATCGAACCAGCGACCAAAAAGGGCCCGCGTATTATCGGTCTGTGGCAACGTCTTTGTGCGTCGCTATTGAAAGCAAAAAGAGGAAGGACTTCCTGTCAGAAGCCGACTTCAAGGAATACTGCAGAAAGCACAGTGTTTTTGATGACGCCGAACTGCAGACGTTGTACCGGGCCAGTGCGAGAATCTCCACCGTACGTTTGCTTTACAACGCCGCATTTAATCGACGCCTAATCCGAAAAAGGCTGCTAGAGGAAGTCGGAATATCGGAGCAGCCGAGGTGGGACTTGCGGGAACTTAATGAAAATCAAATTTGGGAGATTCTGGACCTAGCGGAAATTGATAAAGGCCTAATCATTGACTGACCATAGACCGGCAATAAGCACGCTCTCTGGGGTAGGGGCTAGATTCGAACTAATAACGGCAGCTAAGTGTCGACCTCCATCTCTATCTTCTGATTGGTGCGGCTGAAGCCTGCGCTTAGCAATGCTTCGTGTAGCCTACACTTTTGCCACACCGGAGTTCCGCAATGCAGAACTTCGGTGCGTGTTAGATATATTCAGACTGTTTCACTCGGGTCTATGCCGGGAGGCAGCGACCCCGTGGCTCACAATAGGGCCAGTAGGGACCCAAAGACATTGGGGGGCTTTCCCTACTGGGGGCCTCCAGCGGATGCCGTGAAGAATGAAGGTTTCGGGCACCGCTCGGCGCTGGGCGGCAGGAATGTTTCACGGTCGGAAGGAGGCGGAATTTCCGCTAAAGTGTGTAGAAGCTCGCCCCAATAGCGTGCGTTCTGAGGTCCACAATTAAATGGCGAGCTGTAGAAGGCACCCACAGAAAGCTGTTTGCAGAAGTGCAGCGAGTGCAGCAGCAGGTGAGCAAATCTCTTTGAGGGCGCTTTTTGGGATTTGCCCTTATTTTCATGACACTCTCAAATAATCACACATGAAATGTATGCTTACTATCTATCTTTTATAGGGAGAGTATCCACAGTTTTTTGGGGTATCCCCGCTACTGAAAACAAATGCCTACCCACTTCTGCACTCGCTGCATTTCTGTAAAATCTCCCCATAAGTCTGGTTCAGCCCGGTCGCGTTGTCAGTCACGGAAAGCCCGCGGCCCTCATTGTTTCACGGCGCAGCGCCCAGCGCCGCAGGCAGAGTGTCATGCGGACAAAGAAAAGGGGCCACCCGAAGTCAGCCCCGATTGTTAGCCTCAATGTCCGCCCGGTCAGTTCGGGCCAGTGATGCGATAGGCGAGTCTTGGTTTGCTGCCGTTCACCTCGCTTCCCGGTTCCAACTTGGTCAGCCATCCCAGCTTTGCCAGCTCGGACATGACCTCCTTCACCTTGGCTGCGGAGCGTAGGCAGTTGGGGCCATACGTGACCACGTCGCGCGGTGTCAGGTACTCCCGGTCCATGCCGTTCCGCTCTGCGGTCTCGGGCCAGCTTTCCAGCATCCACTTGCGCAGCGCCTCGGTCTCTTGCTCCTTCTGGCTGATAACTGCCGCACCGGTCAGGCGCAGAGCCTCAGCCATGTAGAAGCCGGCGATGATGATAGCGTCATGCATGGTCTCCGGGGCCACCATGCGGGCGTTCAGGTCATCTACCAGAGTCAGCACCCCGGCAATGCGGCAAGCCTGTTCGGCAATCTTGGATGCAGCGCCGGTCACGTCTGCAAGAGGTCCGCCGGGGGCCTGCGCGTGCTCAACCTTTTGCGCGAATTCGCCCAGCGCGAGACGGGCGTCACCAGACAGGCGCAGGCGGTTGGGTTTCAAATTCTGCCCCTGTGTTTTCGCATGGTCGCCCCAAGCTGGCATGACTGCATCCAGAGCACCCTTGATGCGCTGTTCCCAGCGTGCAATCGCCTGCTTTTGCCAGCTCTCGGCCTCTGGTGCTTTCTGCCCGATATGCACCCGACGCTTGCCGATGTTCGATGCGGGTTCGCAAAGCAGCATCCTTGGCAGAAAGCCCTGACCGACAGCCAACGGGTCGGAGACAAGGCCCTGCGCAATAACGGGCTGCACCATGAGGTGCATGGATAGCCGCCGGTCGCGCAGAGTGGATGTGCCGTCGCCGGCGCGGGTCCGCTTGATTGCCGCGCCATCCCAAAGCTTGGAGAACGCAGTGAGAGTCTTTTGTGCGTTATCCCGGTTCATGGCGTGTCCTCCCAGAAACTGACCGCCTTCATCGCTCAGGAGGCCAAGGCTAGGGTTGCCCGCCTCGTAAAGCTTGGTCAGGCCCTCGAAGGTCGGTTCCGTAATCACCCGGTCAGGCAGCAGCGGCGCGCAGGGTGCATCGCCCAGCTCTTCAAGAGCCTCTGTCCCCGCCTCGCCGCTGCGGATGGACGACCGCGCCCCGTTTTCCTGCTGCTTCCGGGCCTCGGTCGCGATGCGATACTTCTTCATGGCCTCCCGGTAAGCCCTCTCCTGTTCGCGCTCGTGCTTTTCGACGGCCTGAGCAAGCATTTTGTCCACGGTGGATTTGCGCTCACCGGATCGGGCGATGGTCAACACGAAAAGACTCGTAGGCGCGGTTCCGTGGAGCAGCTCCACGTCACCATGGCCCTGTACCGCTAGGGAGGCGATAGACAGCGCGGAGCCAGCGGCAATGGCAACGGGTGCCTGCGTTTGGTCAGCAACCGCCATTACCACGTCTTTCAGCGGGCCCAGTGCTTCGCATGGAAACTCCAGCGCGGGCATTGCCTTGCGGTATACCTCATCCGGCTCCGTTGCTTTCTCTGCCTCGATGTCAAAGGCGCTGGGCCCGTTTCCTGCGGGGGCTGCCGTGAAAGATGCAAGCGTCGGGCTAACCGCTGCTGCCTGCGGTGTGTTGGCAGTGTCCTGGCTCAATTCTGCGCCGACCCCCACCAGGTGCTCATCAACCGCATCCCAGTCAATGTTCCCGAGACCAATATCCATTAGGCGGCCCCCTTCTTAATCATCTGCCCGGCGCTACGGCGCAGTTCGTCGTTCCAGTCTCCCCCCTTGCGAGGCGGTTTGATGCGTCCGACCCTCCAGCCGAGTCCGACAGCGCGCTGGCCCAATGCGCTGGCAGCCTTTGCGCCCGCTTCATCCGGGTCTGGTGCTGGCAGGAGATGGTTGCTCCATGCGCCCGCCCGTACCGGCTCCGGCAGCAGGAGGCCGCGCATATTGGAGCTGGAGAGGGCGGCAATCACGCTCACCCGGCGGCCCTCGGCCTGCATCAGTTCCAGGATAGAAAGCCCGGTCTCGATTCCTTCGCTCACTACCATTGGCGCACCGAATTCAAAGTGCAGCATGGTCCCCGCGCCGCGCGTCTGGCCCAGCATCAGCTTGGACTGCGCGGTGGACAGCTTGCGCCAGCCGCCATTACCATCCGGTTCAAGAAAGGTCCGGTGTAGCCCGGTCAAATCCCTGCCTCCTTCAATCCTCACAGCAGAAATCATGGCAGGAAGGCGCTGCCCGCTCGGTCCGTGGAAGGCATTGGGCGAAAATCGGATAGATTCAGGTGGGGGCACGGTGATGCCGCGGCCGCGCAGATATGCTTCACTTGGGCTGCCTTGGGCGGGGAGGGCCTGCGTCCAGATGTTTCGCGCCATTTCGCGCTTGCGGCAAGCTTGCGCTTCTTCCTCCTTTCGACGCTGAGCAATGGCTTCATCGCTCAGGGCAGGCCAGCCGCGCCCGTCGCCGTCACCTGCTGCAAGGCCCCGGTCTTGAAGTGCAGGCAAGATTTCAGACAGGAAGTCACAGCCATTTCCGCAGGTACACAGCAGGCGGCCGTCGCTGGCGTTGCTGATGCTTAGGGCCGGCGTGCGAGTGTTCTGGTGGCTGGGGCAGAAGGTCACGCCATAGCTACCATACCAACGTCCGCCCAGCGCCTCGCAGATTGTGCGCGCGTCTGCGTCATGTTCGTTAAATTTGCTCATTGGTTCGTTCCGGTATTGGTGCCTGCGGCGCGATGGCCTTGAAGAATAGAGGCGGTTAGATTTGCGAGGGGCTGGAGGAAGGAGGCAGCCGCAGCTGCCCCCTCGTAGATGAAGTGCAAGAGGTCGGTCATGCCTTGCCCCTCCGCTTGTCCTGGCACTTGCCTTTCGGGCATTTCTGCACCGGGCGTTTGGCCCCGCCGTCGCGCAGGTCCAGATTGCCATTCTTCCCCTCGCGCTCGCGCTTGGTGCGGGCGTTTTTCGCGTGCATCTCGCGCCCGATGTGGATTGACCGCGCGTCAGGTGAGCGGTCGCGCCTCGAAGGGCGCAGCTCGTTAGGGTCGGAGATGTAGCCAGAGCGCACAAAGGGCAGCGCCGCCTCGGCTTTGGTAATGGGCTTGCCGCTCGGCTTGCTGGCATCTGCCAGTTCGATGCTCAGTTGTGCCTGCACCGGATCGCCATACATCTTGCCGCTCAGATGCCAATCCTCGCCCAGCGCATAGCCGGTAATCTGTGACCAACCGCGCGACGCAGCCGGGTCGGGCACCCGATGAATCACGTTGTGGACAGGCACGCCCTTTTCGCGCAGCTTCCGTACCGCGTCGGACAGGTTCCCCCGCTCACCCCGAATTTTGACAGCCGCGCCATACTTTCGCCCTGTAATGAGTTTCAGGAAGGCTTGCCTGACTGTGCCCATGAAGGTCAGCCGACGGCCATCTGCGCAGATGAAGTCGGCATTCATGTCGCCGTCAATCTCGGCGGCTACCTGTTCGACCGGCGGTAAAGTCAGTCGCGCAGGGTTGGGTGCATCCACAAGCCAGTCAGGCATGCGGGTTTCATTGTGCGGCACTGGTTTCGCGATGCGTTTCTCGTCAGATTTAGACATGTGTTGTCCTTCGATTGAGGCCGCCAATCGAAAAACCGGGGTTGTTTTCGGGGTAAAGTCAGGCTACCTGCCTTCCAGCTACAGAATGCAGGCTGCACCGCAGCTTCTTCCTCCGCCCTCGGCTTCCGTGTGGCGGAGTTTCTTTATGCTGCGGTGGGTTCGATGTACTCGATGCCTGCCGCTTGCAGGTCGGAGATGTGCCAGCGCTTCTGGCCTAGCACGATGCGCGGTCTGGGGAAGCCGCCTTGCCGCACCTTGCGGCGGATAGTGGAATGATGCAGCCCTGTAATCCGGGCGACGTCTACGGCGCTGAAATAATGCTGCTGAGGGCCGCTCTTGCGAGTCCGGCGGGCGTTGTCTGTTCGGTCGGCAGTGGTGGTGTCGATGCTCATGGGTTCACTACTTCGTCATGGTGTGTTTCTCCTGTGCGGGCACCTGCCCTTGTCATCGGAATTGTGGTTCGGTCGTTCGTCGGGTTCTGGCGCGCTCTAATCCATGATCCTGCTCCTTCTCGTTGCGGGACTGCTGAGATAGGGCGGCACCCCCGATGGGTACAAGTGCACAGAAGGGTGCACACCCGCTCATCGCTCCCTCGGAGAATCCTCCCCCTCGTTGTTTCACGGCAACCCGGCGCGACCAACGCCTTGCGAATAAGGGGCTTCAGCATCCAGACGCACGAAACCGGTATGCGACACTTCGCCACACTTATTCACGTAAGAACTGACTGGCTTTTTCTTTTCCTCTGTGTATTTGCGCTGGGCGGGATGTGGTTGCGGAGCGGAAGGAGGCGGATGGATACCGGGTGGTGCTGCGGCTTCCACGGCAGCCGGGCGCTGCTCCCATGGTCGCCTCTGCCGCCCTGTTATCGCTGCCAATATGACGGAGAAAAACCCCGGCGCGCGGTGCGTCAGGGCATCCGCCGGATGCCGTGAATAATGAAGGTTCCGGGTTTGGTCAGGTCCGGCGGCTGCCCAGCGCCACCACGTTGGACTTGCCTGCTGCGTCGGTGCAATGGTCCGCCCATGCCTCCATGACAGCGCGGCGGCGGTCCAGCAGGTCGCCCCGCGCGTATGCCTGCTCAACCGTGCTGCCAATCTTGTGCGCAAGGCACATCTCGGCCACTTCGCGCTCGATTCCGCTGTCTTGGCACCATGTCCGCAGGCTCGTGCGGAAACCATGAGGCACCGCATCTTTGACGTCCATACGGTCGCGCACCATGACCAGCAAAGCCATATCGCTCAGCGGCCGCTGCTCGCCGTTCTTGCCGCGCGTCGGGCTGGGGAAAACCAGCTCTGCCCCGTGGCCGCGCACCGATTCCAGAATCACTGCCGCAGCGTCGGATAGGGGCACCCGGAATTCCTCGCCGCCCTTCATATTCTCAGCCCGCACAATCGCCATGGGGCCTTCCTCGTGATCAAGATGGATGTCCTGCCAGCACAAGGAGCGCGCGCTGTTGCTGCGCAAGCCGGTCAGGATGACGAACTGCAGGCAGCGGGCAGCCATGGCCTTGCGACCAGCAAGGAGTGTGATGAAGGTCGGCACATCCCGCCAGTTCATGGCCGCGTGGTGCTTCGCCTTCCCCTTCACCAGCCCGCGCGGGTATGCCTTTGATGCCGGGCAGTTCTCTGTGTACAGGTCGGCGCTGATGGCGTCCGCAAAGATGAGTTTCAATTGTGACAAGCAGCGCCGGGCGGTCTCACGCTTGCCCGCTGCAATCAGCGGCTCAATGATGTCCTGCACATCGGTGCTGCGCACGTCCGCCACCGGCCTCTTGTGAATGCCCGCCATATGCAGCCGCACATTGGAGAGCCAATTTGCCTCGTGCTTGTCGCTGCGCCACTCTTTGTGCGCTTTCTGCTTTTCATAGGTCGTCATCGCGCAGTCGTGGAAGGTCGTCACCGCCCGCACCGCTTGGGCTTTCGCCTCCTGCCGCTCCGCAACCACATCCCGCCCAGCGCGCAGAGCTGACTTGATCCGCAGAGCCTCGGCCCGCGCTTCCTCTAGAGTCACCTCGGTCAGGCTGCCGGCCCCGATGTTCTGGCGCTTACCGTCCACCATAGCGCGCACCACCCACGACTTGCCGCCAGCCGGGCTGCACTTAAGGTAGAGGCCACCGCCGAAAGCTAGGGTCACCGGCTTATCGACCTTTACAGTCTCCGCGCCTCTTTGCGTCTTGGCGTATTTGTTTCCCACGTCCTACCCTCCACTTGCCGCATTCCAAGCCTACCGTGAACCGGTATGCCAATCGGTATGCCACTTTGTAGAGATGTCAAAACCAGCGGGGCAAGGCTGCTTGCAGAAAAGCCCCTATTTTTCTGGGGCTTCTGCACCATCATGCGCGCCTGTGAAATGGTGTAATGGCGGAGACGAAGGGATTCGAACCCTCGAGACCCTTCCGGGCCTACTCCCTTAGCAGGGGAGCGCCTTCGACCACTCGGCCACGTCTCCGTCGACGCGTATAGCCCAGCAACTATCGGATATACAAGGGCATTCTTGAAACGACGGGCATTTTCTTGGAAAATCCAAGAACCCCTTGAAAACGCTGTTTTTCATGGCTTCTCCCCGCCCACGGTTGAGACGCCAGTCAGGAAAGGTGCACAGAAAACGCCCGCCAGGGGTCCTGACGGGCGCTGCGATCTTCGTGGGCATACCGAGTGTTCAGGTGTTAAACAGGAAATGCAGCACGTCGCCATCCTTGACGATATAGGCCTTGCCCTCGGCGCGCATCTTGCCGGCTTCCTTGGCGCCCTGTTCGCCATTGTTGGCGATGAAATCCTCATAGGCGATGGTTTCTGCCCGGATGAAACCTTTTTCGAAATCGCCGTGGATGACGCCTGCGGCCTGCGGTGCCGAGGTGCCCGCGCGGATGGTCCAGGCGCGGGCCTCTTTCGGGCCGACGGTGAAATAGGTTTCCAGATGCAGCAGCTCGTAGCCCGCACGGATCAGACGGTCGAGCCCGGCTTCGCTGAGGCCCATTTCCTCAAGGAACATCTCTGCCTCTTCGGGGTCCAGCTGGCTGATCTCCTCTTCGATCTGGGCCGAGATAATCACATGGGCATTGCCCTGTGCCGCTGCCATTTCTGCCACTTTGGCAGAGTATTCGTTGCCTTCAACGGATTCGGATTCGCCGACGTTACAGACATAAAGCACCGGTTTAGTGGTCAGCAGCTGCAGCATCCGCCAAGCCTTGGCATCTTCGGCGTCAACCTCGACGAGGCGCGCGGGTTTGCCCTCTTCCAGCATCGCCTGGGCGTCGGCCAGAAGGCGATCCTGCTGCTGGGCCTCCTTGTCATTGCCCTTCAGCTTGCGCACGAGGCCCGCACGGCGTTTCTCGATGCTTTCCAGGTCGGCCAGCATCAGTTCGGTTTCGATGGTTTCAGCATCGGCCACCGGATCGACGCGCCCTTCGACGTGGGTCACATCGCCGTCTTCGAAACAGCGCAACACATGGGCGATGGCGTCCACTTCGCGGATATTGGCCAGGAACTGGTTGCCCAGCCCTTCGCCCTTGGAGGCGCCTTTGACGAGGCCGGCGATGTCCACGAATGTCATCCGTGTCGGGATGATCTGTTTCGATCCCGCGACGGCTGCCAGTTTATCAAGGCGCGCATCGGGCACCCCGACCTCACCCACATTCGGCTCGATCGTGCAGAACGGAAAATTCGCTGCCTGCGCCGAGGCTGTTTTCGTCAATGCGTTGAACAATGTCGACTTACCAACATTGGGCAGACCGACGATTCCCATTTTAAAGCCCATACCGGCCTCCTGATGCCACTTGGGAGCCGCTTCTAGGCAGCATTGGGCGGTGGCGCAAGCGGTCATGGCCCCGCAGCAACCATTGTCATCTGCCCCGGCCGCCCCGTTCACGCCATATCACGGCCGCTATCATTGTCTTGATTTTCCTGTTGCAAACGGACTTCAATACCCATGTCCCGGTCACCCAATTCTCCTGATGCTGAGTGAGACGATGAAATACATTGCTGCCCTGACCGCCGTCCTTTTGTCCGCAGGCGCTGCCGCCGCGCAGGACCGCGAACTATCTGTCGGGATCGGATACTCCGAATTCTCCCGGCCCGGTTCGGAAAACAGCGCGCTTGTGTCGCTGGATTACCGGCACAACGCGTTTTACGAAAAGGGCATCTTTTCCGCCCGTTTCGGTGCTGCCCTGGACGTGCAGGAGACCGGAGACCTCTTCATCGGCGCCGGTGTGGCGGGCAAATGGGATCTGGGCCAATCCTGGTTCATCGAGGCCAGCGTCCTGCCGGGCGCCTATTTCGAAAGCGTGGCACTGAACGATCTGGGGTCAACCTTCGAGATCCGCAGCATGGCAGGCGTCGGACGCAGCTTTGCCAACGGAACCGCCCTGTCGCTGTCCCTGTCGCATAAATCCAATGCCTCGACCGCCGATATCAATCCCGGTGTCAATTCCCTGCATCTGCGCTGGCATTTTCCGCTGTGATCCGGGGCATGTGCTGCAGGGTTGATGTGGCTTGGGATTGATTTCCGGTAGAACATTCGGCACACCAGAGCGGACATCACAAACAAGGCCCGATCATGACCCGCATTGACGCCAAATTCGCCGAGCTTTCGGCCGCCGGAAAGAAAGCTTTCGTCTCCTATGTCATGGCCGGAGATCCGGATTTCGACACCGCGCTGGAGGTGGTCAAGGGACTGCCTGCCGCCGGGGTCGACATTATCGAGCTGGGCCTGCCCTTTACCGATCCGATGGCGGATGGGCCGACCATTCAGCTGGCCGGGCAACGGGCGCTGGACGCCGGGATGACCCTGGAACGTACGTTGCAGCTGGCCGCGGAATTCCGCAAAGGTGACGACACCACGCCGATCGTGCTGATGGGCTATTACAACCCGATCTATAACCGCGGCGTCGATAAATTTCTGACCGATGCCAAGGCAGCCGGGATCGACGGGCTGATCGTGGTGGACCTGCCCCCGGAAGAAGACGATGAGCTGTGCATTCCCGCCCAGGCCGCCGGGCTGAACTTCATTCGCCTTGCGACGCCCACCACCGATGACAAACGCCTGCCGCGGGTGCTGCAGAACACCTCGGGCTTTGTCTATTACGTCTCCATCACCGGCATCACCGGCGCCGCCGAGGCCGAAGCAGGCGATGTTGGACCGGAAGTGGCGCGCATCAAGGCCGCCACCGACCTGCCGGTGATCGTGGGCTTTGGCATCAATACCCCGGAAAAGGCGCGCAACATCGCGTCGATTTCAGACGGTGCCGTAGTCGGCAGCGCCATCGTCAGCCAGATAGCCGCCGGAAAACCGGTGGAAGAGGTTCTGGCCTTTGTGAAATCCCTGTCGGATGGCGCCCACGCCGCCTGACGCCTCCTTCAGAACAACAACCTGATCCGCGCTGCGGATCAGGTGGGTCAGGGTAGGCTGCTCCCGGCAAGCGCGCGCGCCATTGCCGCAACAAGGTCGGATTTGCGGGTTGGTTTGGCCACATGCGCCGTCATGCCCTGCGCCAGATAGCCCTCGATCTGATGCGCCATCGCATTGGCCGAAATGGCAATGATCGGCACCGGCGCACGACCCTCTTCACGTTCGGCGCGGCGGATCTCACGGGTTGCGGCAACACCGTCCATAACGGGCATGTTCACGTCCATCAGGATCAGGTCGGCGCCACCCGCCCGCCAAAGCGCACAGAGCTCGGCCCCATCCGGCAGAATGGTCAGATCCAGATCGAACTCCTTCAGCAGGTGGCGCAGGACCAGTTGATTGGTCAGATTGTCCTCAGCCGCCAGCACCCGCCAGCGGTGACGCTGCAACACCTCATTGCTCCAGTCCAGTTCGTCCTGCGCCGGATCCTCCGCAATGGGTTCGGTGCTTTGCAACACCAGTGAGACATGGAATTCGCTGCCCTCCCCGGCTGCACTGGTGAAATCGATCCCGCCGCCCATTTCCCGGCAGATCTGCTGCGCCACCACCAGACCCAGCCCGGTCCCGCCATGCAGCCGGTTCACGCTGACCTCGGCCTGAGCAAAGGGACTGAACAGTTTCTTGTGCTGCGCCGCGTGGATGCCACTGCCGGTATCCCGGATCCTGAAATCCAGCGCCACGCAGCCGTTTGTTACCTCCCGCGCATGCACGGTAAAGGTTACGGCCCCTTCGGAAGTGAACTTCAGCGCATTGGCCAGAAGATTGCCCAAAACCTGAGTAAGCCGCGTCGGATCCAGTTCAGCCCAGACCTCTTTACGGGCCATCAGCCCGCTCAGCACGCTGGTAAAGGACAGGCCCTTTGCTTCGACCCGGGGGCGAAACTGGCGGCAGAGGGAGTGAAATACCTCAGTCACGCAGGTTGGCATCATCTCCAGTTCAAGCTTACCCGCTTCGACCTTGGAGAGATCCAGAATGTCATTGACGATGGTCAGCAACAGATTGCCGCTGTCAGCGATGGTCTCCAGCGCCTGTTTCTGATCCTCGCGCATGCCGCTGTCCGCGAGAACCTCGGCCATGCCCAGAACGCCGTTCAACGGCGTCCTGATTTCATGGCTCATCACCGCCAGAAAGGCCGACTTGGCCTGGTTGGCCGCTTCGGCCTCCTGCCGAGCGGCCCGTTCCTGCTCAAGTGCAAGGCGCAGATCGGCAATTGTTGCTTTTGCGGGCAACCTGGGTTCGGAATTGCGGTTCACTGTCGAAATGACATGCCTCAATCGGTTCGTGCGTTTCAATAATCGCCCAAACCCATACAGACACCGCCCTGAGCCGGCCTCAAATGGCGCCAGAAATACGGCTACCCTGCAAGATTTCGACGTCTTGTTTTGAAACCTATAGGTTTTCTACAACAAATATACCGTAAAATTTTAGCGACAGACAATTTGCGCAGGCCATCATTGCGCCAGCAGGGTGAAATTGGTAAATAATCCTGACCACCACTAGGGCGAGGACGAACCGGTGCCTGTTATCACCAATATCAACGACCTGAAGCGCATCTACGAACGCCGCGTTCCCCGGATGTTTTACGACTACGCCGAAAGCGGCAGCTGGACCGAGCAGACGTTCCGCGAGAACACCTCGGATTTTGAACAGATCCGCCTGCGCCAGCGCGTGGCCGTTGATATGTCCGGCCGCTCCACCGCCAGCCAGATGATCGGCCAGGACGTTGCCATGCCGGTGGCGCTGGCGCCGGTCGGCCTGACCGGCATGCAACACGCCGATGGTGAAATCAAAGCCGCCCGCGCCGCCGAGGCCTTTGGTGTGCCCTTTACCCTCTCGACCATGTCGATCAACTCGATCGAGGACGTGGCGGAGGCGACCACCAAACCCTTCTGGTTCCAGCTATATACCATGAAAGACGAGGACTACGTGCGCCGCCTGATCGAACGTGCCAAGGCGGCCAAATGTTCGGCGCTGGTGATCACGCTGGACCTTCAGATCCTTGGGCAGCGCCACAAGGACCTGAAGAACGGTCTTTCCGCACCGCCGAAACTGACACCCAAGACCATTGCCAACCTGATGACGAAATGGGCTTGGGGCATCGAAATGCTGGGCGCCAAGCGCCGCGAGTTCGGCAATATCGTCGGCCACGTCGAAGGCATTTCCGACGCGTCTTCGTTGGGCGCCTGGACGGCCGAGCAATTCGACCCCTCGCTCGACTGGGGCAAGATCGAAAAGCTGAAGGAAATGTGGGGCGGCAAGGTGATCCTGAAGGGGATCCTGGACGCCGAGGACGCCAAGATGGCCGCCAAGGTCGGCGCCGATGCCATCACTGTCTCAAACCACGGCGGGCGCCAGTTGGACGGGGCGCTCAGCTCGATCCGGATGCTGCCGCAGATCATGGATGCTGTCGGCGACGAGATCGAAGTGCATCTGGACAGTGGCATCCGCTCGGGTCAGGACGTCCTGAAGGCGCTGGCGCTGGGGGCCAAGGGCACCATGATCGGCCGCGCCTTTGTCTATGGTCTGGGCGCCATGGGGCAGAAGGGCGTGACCACCGCTCTGGAAGTCATCCAGAAAGAGCTGGACACCACAATGGCCCTGTGCGGCGAGCGCAACGTGGCGGATCTTGGCCGTCATAACCTGCTGGTCCCCGAAGGGTTCGAAGGGCGCTGGCAGGACTGATCTCCGGCAGCGATTTTTAAGCTTTGCATTGCGGGGATTCTCCGCTATACGCGCGGCTTCACGCGGGGTGACAGCCTTGGAGGCATCCCGCCCTAACATATTGGAGAATTAAAATGGCTGGAGAGATTCCTGATCTCGTTTGCCAGGAACGTGCGGGGACGGGCAAGGGCGCCGCTCGCGCAGCGCGTCGCGCTGGCATGGTTCCTGGTGTTGTTTTTGGTGGTGACGTCGATCCCGTTGCGATCCAGATCCCCTTTAACGAGCTGTTCAAAAAGCTGAAAGCCGGTCGCTTCAAGTCCACCCTGTGGAACCTGAAGGTCGAAGGTCAGGAAGACGTCCGCGTAATCTGCCGCGACGTCCAGCGTGACGTGGTCAAAGACCTGCCGACTCACTTTGACCTGATGCGCCTGCGCCGCACCACCAAGATCAACCTGTTCATCCCGGTTGAGTTCGTCGGTGAAGACGTTGCACCCGGCATCAAAAAAGGCGGCATGCTGTCCGTCGTCCGCCCCGAGGTGGAACTGGTCGTGACCGCTGGCGATATTCCGGAGAAGCTCGTCGTGGACATCTCCGAGCTGCAGATCGGTGACACCGTCACCATCTCCGCGATTGACCTGCCGAGTGGCGCCAAACCGACCATCGACCGCGACTTCGTGATTGCGAACATCGCAGCACCTGCTGGCCTGGCTGCCTCGGACGACGAGGAAGAAGGCGAAGCGGAAGAAGCCGCAGAAGAATAAGATCCACGCCACATTGGCAGGATCACGGAACGGAGCCCCATTCGGGCTCCGTTTTCTTTTGCCACAGCAAAAAACGCCCATCTGCCCCGGCTCTGGATTTCCGGGCGCGCAGCGGGCATGTATCAGGCAGAGATCTGCAAACAGCGAGAGAGCCCATGAAACTCTTTGTCGGACTGGGAAACCCCGGCGCCAAATACGAAAGAAACCGGCACAATATCGGCTTCATGGCGCTGGACCGGATCGCCGAAGACCACGGGTTTTCCCCCTGGAAGTCGAAATTCCAGGGACAGATCTGCGAAGGCACCCTGAGCGGTGAAAAGGTGCTGCTGCTGAAGCCGCAGACCTTCATGAACAATTCCGGCCAGTCCGTCGGGGAAACCATGCGATTCTACAAGCTGACACCAGCGGATGTCACCGTGCTGCATGACGAACTGGATCTGGCTCCCGGCAAGGCGCGCGTCAAACAGGGCGGTGGCCACGCGGGCCACAACGGGCTGCGCTCGATCCACGCCCATATCGGCGCAGACTACGCCCGCGTGCGTCTGGGCATCGGTCATCCCGGCCACAAGGACGCCGTGGCAGGTTATGTGCTACGCGATTTCCCCAAGGCGGACGAAGACTGGCTCGACGATTTAATGCGCGGCATTTCCGACGGCGCAGCATCGCTGGCCAAAGGGGACGGCGGCAAATTCATGAATGCGGTTGCCCTGCGCACCGCGCCGCCACGCAGCTCCACTTCGCCCAAGGGGCAGGAGAAGCAGGCCAAGGCGGAAAAGCAGGCGGACAAAGCCCCCGAGACACAGGACAACCGCTCCCCGCTTGAGCGTCTGGTGGACAAGTTCAAGTAGGCTGCTTTCCGTTGCGTCCGCTTTGCGCGGGTTCACCCCGGCGGCTAGGCTGACCGTAAAGGGGAGGAAAGACATGCGCAAACTCATGCGGATAGCCGGGCGTGTCCTGGCCATTGCAGCCGTTGTCCTGCTGGCGGCAGGCCTGTGGAAACGGGACGAGATCATGCGCCTTTGGGCGGTGAATTCGCTGTTTGCCGAAGACAGGATCGTGGCAAATTTCTCCAACATGGAGGGCGCCTTTCTGACCCGGCCGGTGTCGCGCGGCGACGGACCCGTCGTGCCCCTTGCCACAGGCGAGGCGATGACCCTGCCCGCCGGAGCGGACGACTGGATCGATGCCCGCGCCGTGACCTCTCTTCTGGTGCTGAAGGACGGGCAGATCCGCCACGAAAGCTATCACCTTGGCACTGCTGAGACGGACCGGCGGATTTCCTGGTCGGTGGCGAAAAGCTATCTTTCGGCGCTGTTCGGGATCCTGCTGGAGGAAGGTGCGATTGCCTCGCTCGACGATCCGGTCACCACATACGCGCCGCTGCTGAAAGGCAGAGCCTATGACGGCGCCAGCATCCGTAACGTGCTCAACATGGCCAGCGGCGTCACCTTTGACGAGGATTACCTGGATTATGACTCCGACATTAACCGCATGGGCCGCGAGATCGCATTGGGCGGGGCGCTGGACCAGTTCGCTGCCGATTTGAAGGACAGCTTCGCCGCTCCGGGCAGCACCTGGCAATATGTGTCGATCGACACCCATGTGATCGGCATGGTGATCCGGGGCGCCACCGGGCGCAGCATTCCGGACCTCCTGTCGGAAAAGATCATCACCCCGCTGGGGCTGGAACAGGCACCCTATTACGTGACCGATGGCGACGGCGTGGCCTTTGTGCTGGGCGGGCTCAATATCACCACCCGCGATTGTGCCCGGTTCGGCCTGATGATCGAACAGGACGGCCGGTACAACGGTCAGCAGATCGTGCCTGCCGACTGGATCGCCGCCTCGACCCGCCCCTCTGCTCCGACCAAGGAGGGCAAGATCGGATATGGCTATCAATGGTGGGTGCCCATCGGCGCCCATGACGGCGAATTCCTCGCCCGCGGTGTCTATGGCCAATACATCTATATCGACCAGGACCGGGACGTGGTGATCGTCAGCACGGCAGCAGACAGAAAATTCCGCGACAAGGGCGTAAACCGCGCTAATATCGAGATGTTTCGACAGATCGCCCGCGCATTATAGGGAGACCCGCATGGAAAAAGACGACAGCATCAATGTTCTGGGAGAGGCGCTTGAGCCCTGCTCCACCGATCCGATGACCGGCTTTTTCCGCGATGGCGCCTGCAACACCTGCGCGGCGGATCAGGGCAGCCACACCGTCTGCACGGTGATGACGGCAGAGTTCCTTGCTTATTCGAAATATGTGGGAAATGACCTCAGCACGCCACGACCCGAATTCCAGTTCAAGGGACTAAAACCCGGCGATTGCTGGTGCCTCTGCGCCGCTCGGTTCCTGCAGGCCGCCGATGAAGGCTGTGCGCCGCGAGTGAACCTGAAAGGCACCCACCAACGGGCGCTCGACGTCGTGCCAATCGACGTCCTGAAGGCCCACAGTGCCTAAGCGCAGACCCTAGCCGTCGTCACTCATCAGATCCTCGATGAACAGACTCAGCAGCTGCGTACGGCCGCTGACCCCGGCCTTGCGGTAGATCGCATTGCTCTGCGCCTTGACCGTGCCGTCCGAGGTTTGGCGCAGCTCTGCGATTTCCGAAAGGCTGAGGCCCTTGAGGGAAAACAGCGCCACATCGCGTTCGGCCGGGGTCAGACCCCAGGCGCAGAACCGTTCCTCTAGGTGATCCTTGAAGGCGGATTGCATCAGGCGCAGGCTTTCCTCGACCGCGCGCACCCGCTGCTGGCTGCGCCGGTAGGCAATCCAGCCCAGCACCACCCCCAACACGAGTCCCAGTGCGGCGCCGATTTCCAGAAATTCGCGGGTCTGCCAGCTGATCGGACGGGACCGTAGCCCCAGCACCGTAAGCGCGATATCGGAAACGAAAAACATGGCGCAAAGACCTTGCACCAATACCAGAACGGGAAGGAACCAACCCGTCTTCATGCGGCTGCCCTGCGTTTGGTCAGCACAGGCGCGTCCGGCCCATGATCAGTCATCACCGTCCCCGCCTTCGCCATCGCCACCTTCACCGGAGCCGCCCTGTCCGTCACCCCCATGACCGCCGTGGCCGCCCGCGCCGGGACCATCGCCGTTGCCGCCATCGTCAGATCCGTCATCCCCGTCTTCGCCGCCATCATCCCCGTCGCTGTCTCCGTCTTCGCCACCAAGGCGATCAAACAGGCTGAAAAGGCCGCTGCTGGCGCTGTCGTCATCCTTGTCTTCGATGTAATCGCGCAGGATCTCACCGGTGCCGGGGTTCACAATGATCTCGCGCTCGGTCCGGTCGGTTGTGGCCACGATCCTGTAGCGGCCAAGGAAAGTCCGCGTCACCACGATCTCGCCATAACCCTGCTGGCGCAGCTGATCGGTAATTCTGTCCGTGAAGGAGTCGGCCAAGGCGACGCCCGGATATGTCAGCAACATGACAAGACCAAAGAGGACGTCGGCGATCCGGCTGCGCATGGGCTGTGTCCTCCTTCGTGTGATTTCAACGGGGCGATGGGTTGCTCTGTGGGACAATGCCACTGATCGGCAGAAAAGCTCAACCGCGGTATCAGGCAGAAAATACCGCGGTTGAACCTTGTGAGGCGCCGGGGGGAAATGGAGCGTTGGGACGGATGCTCCACAGGCGCCTTGGGTGCGCTTAAGGGACGCGCGTCGGGTTAGTCGTGACCTTCACCACCGTTTCCTTCACCACCATGGCCTTCGCCACCGCCGCCGTGGCCCTCACCGCCATGGCCTTCACCACCGTGGCCCTCGCCACCGTGACCTTCACCGCCATGGCCCTCGCCACCTTCACCGTGGCCTTCGCCGCCCTCGCCGTGGCCCTCTCCATGGCCTTCGCCGTGGTCGTCTTCACCCGCATCATCGGACTTCCCATAGGCATAGGCATGCTCGTTCTGGTTCTGATGCTGGTTCTGGTTCTGATAGGCGTGCTCGTAGGAATTCTGGTTCTGCTCGCCCGAGCCTGTATCGGTAGAGGCATAGGTGGTCGCTGCAAGGCCCAAGAGGATTGCGGTGCTGGTCAGAAGTACGCGGTTCATCAGGATCTTCCTTTTATTGATCACGTTGGCGGTGGGTTTTCAGCCGCCTTGACCCAGACTGAACCGCTCGGCCCGGCAAGAACCATTCGACAGAGGTTTAAATTCCGGCCGGACTGCGGTTGGTTTAGGGCGCATAAACCTGGGTTTATGGCGCCGAAAACGAAAAAAAGAGCCGCCAGATGGCAGCTCTTTTCCTGTGTTTGCAGATAGATCAGGCGGATCGGATCAATCTTCCAGATCGCGGCCCTCTTCGGTGTCGGACATGTCAAACCCCAGATGGCGCGCCACCGTGAAGATGTCCTTGTCGCCGCGACCGCACATGTTCATCACGATGATATGGTCCTTGGGCAGGGTCGGCGCGATCTTCATCACATGGGCCAGCGCGTGGCTCGGCTCCAGCGCCGGGATGATTCCCTCCATCGCGCAGGACAGTTGGAATGCCTCCAGCGCTTCCTTGTCGGTGATCGACACATATTCGGCGCGGCCCGTGTCATGCAGCCAAGCGTGCTCCGGGCCGATGCCGGGATAATCCAGACCCGCAGAGATCGAGAAGCCTTCGAGGATCTGACCATCGTCGTCCTGCAAGAGGTAAGTGCGGTTGCCGTGCAGCACGCCCGGGCGACCACCGGTGAGCGAGGCACAATGCTGCATCTTCTCGTCCACGCCCTTGCCGCCAGCCTCGACCCCGATGATGCCGACGCTCTTGTCGTCCAGGAACGGGTAGAACAGGCCCATCGCGTTGGAGCCACCGCCAATCGCCGCAACCAGCGTATCGGGCAGGCGGCCTTCGCCTTCCTGTTCGGCCAGCTGCCAGCGCACTTCCTTGCCGATGACGGACTGGAAGTCGCGCACCATCGCCGGATAAGGGTGCGGGCCTGCCACGGTGCCGATGCAGTAGAAGGTGTCACGCACGTTGGTCACCCAGTCGCGCAGCGCATCGTTCATCGCATCTTTCAGCGTGCCCCGGCCCGAAGTCACCGGAATCACCTCGGCGCCCAGCAGACGCATGCGGAACACGTTCGGGGCCTGACGTTTGACGTCATGGGCCCCCATGTAGACCACACATTTCAGGCCGAACTTGGCGCAGACGGTCGCCGTGGCGACGCCGTGCTGACCGGCACCGGTTTCGGCGATGATCCGGGTTTTGCCCATGCGGCGGGCCAGCAGGATCTGACCCAGCACGTTGTTCACCTTGTGGGCGCCGGTGTGGTTCAGCTCGTCGCGCTTCATATAGATCTTGGCGCCGCCCAGATGATTGGTCAGGCGTTCCGCGAAATACAGCGGGCTGGGACGGCCCACGTAGTTCTTCCACAGATCGTCCATCTCGGCCCAAAAGGTCGGGTCGTCCTTGGCCCGGTCGTATTCCTCTTCAAGGCTGAGGATCAGCGGCATCAGCGTTTCACTGACGAAACGCCCGCCGAAAATGCCAAAGCGACCCTTTTCGTCGGGCCCGTTCATGAAGCTGTTGAAAAGATCTTCGGCCATGATTGTTCCTCTCTGCGCGGCACTGCTTCTGAGTATAGGGCAGCAGGCGACGGGTAAAGAGACACCAGACAGGAATCGCGCCATCTGCGGTAAAGTCACCGGGATGACCGGCCCGAAGCCGGGACGCGGCTCCGGTAGCCGCAAGCCCGTCGCCAATCTGGGCTTAACCCGTTGCGTGCTCCACAAAGGCGCGGATCAGGTCCGCATCCTTGACGCCGGGGGCGCTTTCAACGCCCGAGGACACATCGACCTGACGGGCACCGGTCATCCGGATTGCCTCGGCAACGTTCTCCGGGGTCAGACCACCGGCCAGCATCCAGGGCTTGCGCCAGTATTTGCGCCCGGCCAGCAGGCGCCAGTCAAAGGCAAGCCCGTTGCCGCCCGGAAGGTCAGCGCCCTTGGGCGGTTTGGCATCGATCAGAAGTTGGTCAGCCACATCGGAGTAAATATCAATCTGCGCCAGGTCCGCCGCGTCAGCCACCCCGATGGCCTTCATCACAGGCAGGCCGTAGCGCGCCTTGACCTCGGCCACGCGCTGGGGTGTTTCCTTGCCGTGCAGCTGCAACATGTCCAGCGGCACGGCCTCTGTCAGCGCATCCAGCTCCGCATCGCCCGCGTTGACCGTCAGGGCAACCTTGCACAGACCCACGGGCGCAGCAGCGGCCAGGGTTGCAGCGGTTTCATAGGAAACGTTGCGTGGTGATTTTTCGAAGAAGACAAAGCCTGCGTAGGCCGCGCCCGCGCGCGCCACGCAATCGACGTCCTGCGGCGTGCTGAGGCCGCAGACCTTTACCCGGATGTCAGCAGCCATCAGATCAGACCGCGTCGTCCAGCAGCGCCAGAACTTCGTCCTTGCCTTCGTGCTTCTGCTTTTTCAGCTTCTGCACTTCGCGGGACAGTTTCTTCACCTCGCGGGTCTGATTTCCGACCTCGCGGCGGTGCTTGTGCTCGCGCAGCCATTCCCAGATGAAGCCAATCACCAGACCGGCCGCAACGCCGCCCAGAACCACGACAAACAGCGGCAGGGCGATGCCCGGGTTCCAGCCCACCAGTTCCGCCAGGGCGGTTGGCATCAGCTTCAGCTCCACAACAGAGCGGTTCGCAAGGCTCACAGAGACCAGAATGATCCCAAGCGAAGCCAGGATGGCATACCGAATATAGCGCATTTAAGCCTTTCCGTTCAGACGGTCCCTCAAGAGCTTTCCAGTCTTGAAGAACGGCACATGTTTTTCCTCAACATGGACCGTTTCGCCGGTACGGGGATTGCGACCAACCCGCGCATCGCGCTTTTTCACCGAAAAAGCGCCAAAGCCGCGCAGCTCAACCCGGTCACCCCGGGCCATCGCATCGGTCACTTCCTCAAATACCGTGTTCACGATCCTTTCGACGTCCCGCTGATACAGGTGCGGGTTTTCGTCTGCAATCTTCTGAATCAGTTCAGAGCGGATCATCCTTTCTGCCCTCCCAAGCCAACGCAATCCTTTGTCGAGTGTTCCCGACTATAGGAAAAAATCGGCGCGCCGGGAACAAAAACAGGCGTCGCCAACCTCCTAATCTGAGGAGATTGCACGAAATTGCTTTGTAAAACCAGCCATTTGCTGCCTATAGGGCAGTTTGCCGCCGCCCGGGCCCGGTTTCGCGCCGCCGACGGCCTGCGGCCGGACCTGATTCGCCGCCCGCTCAGGCCCGGGGCCCCGAGGTGTCAAAATCAGCGCGGAAATCTCAGGTTGAGATCAAACGCGCATATCGATTGGCTCCTTGGGGTCCAGTTGAAACATCACCATATCATACTCCATGGGCGCGGAAGACAAGGTATTGCTCCAGTCATGGATGGGCCGATAAAAGTTCTCCGCCTCCGGCACAGTGATATCCACCGTCTTGGTCGTATCCAATGTAACCGCCACGCCGCCACGCAGATTTTTTGCCTCAAGACTCTCATAAAAGGCCGCATTCTCCTCTCGCATCTTAGCTTGACGCTCAACTTCATTAGAAATGACTCGCTTTGCTTCCTCAGGACTGAGCAAGTCGTTGATTTCGTCTTCGCTTGCTGCATACCTGCCTTTAATGGCGATTGCCGATGCCTGTTCATAATCCTTGATGGTTACGGACCCGCCGGCGTGCGTAATGATCAGGTCGTTTCCGTCCTTTTTCGCAGTATATGTTTGAGTGTCGATCTCCAGCATCAATTCGGCGCCGCGCGCGACCTGCACGGTGTCATGGCCTGCGTCACGTCCAACGCTCATCGCCACAGTTCCGCCGCCAATCGAAATCGTATCATTGCCGGTGCCTCCATTAACTGACAGGGTTTCCTGAACCGTAACGGAAATAAAGTCATCCCCTGCCCCTCCATGGATATCCGCCCGGCCAAGATAAGCCGCTGTTGCCTGCCTCACGCGTTCCTCCGCCGTTTCTGCTCGGGTATAGCCAGAGAACCCTGACATCCAATTCAAAGCCGACTTCCCCTCTTGCGTTACAGCTGACGCACCAATTCCAGCATCTACGGATATGGTGTCCTGACCGTCGGCGCCGTAAATACCGCTGACAACCCCGCCACGAATGGCTACGGAATCGTTCCCCTCGCCCGCATGGATGTTCTTTACCAAGTCGGATTCGATCGCGATCGCATCGTTGCCGCCTTTGGTGGACACACCGCTTACGCGCTTGGCCTTGATCGCGACCGCATCATTGCTGACTGTTTTGGAGCGCCACCCGAGTACAAGATTGCCAGATTTGGTTTGCCTAGCGTGCATGCGGCCGTCACGATCCGTGCCTACGGACTCCACCCAATCAGCTTCGATACTGATGGCATCATTCCCTCCCTCTGTGCCAACCCCGCGGACTTTTTTGGCGCTAATGGCAAAAGAGGCTTCATTTTGGGAGGAAATATTTCTGACAGTTTTGCCGCTAACAATGCTCAGCGCATCGGAGTCCGGGGTCTTGAACAAGGCGACAACTGTTCCGCCAAAAGATCGCTCCTGGCCGCCAAGATTTTCCAAGGCCGCCGCCATATTGGCCGCCAGTTTGTGGTATCGCTCCGCGAGAATCTTGCTCTGGGCCGCTTTGCTCCTTCTGGCTGTGGAAGATTCTAATTTTCCACGGGCATTCTCAAAGATTTCGTGCTCCTTAGTTCGATAGTCAATCTCTGCTTTTGCGAGCGAATTTAGCCTGTCCACGCCCCAGGCCGTCCCTTGATCACCCGATTCGACCCGGGCCTGAGCGCCCCTGTCGCTGGCTGAGGCATTAATCAGTGTAAGGGCGGAATTATTGACAATAGAAAGGCCGGAAAATGTGGTCATGTCTCTACTCCTGAAGCTGAATTCGTTCGCCGCAGTCTCAACCAGAGACATTTAGACATCATTGCAACCAAAAGGAGATTGCGTGGGATTTTACTAACCCATACTCCGGACTGTCACCTTTCCATGCCCCAGAACACAGAAAAGCCCCGCAAATTGCGGGGCTTTCCAGATTGTCAGAACAGAGAAATCTCTGAAGATCAGTCGCCGGTCTTCAGCGCTGCGCCCAGGATGTCGCCCAGCGATGCGCCGGAATCCGAGGAGCCATACTGTTCCACTGCTTCTTTCTCTTCCGCGATCTCGCGTGCCTTGATCGACAGACCCAGACGGCGGGTCTTGCTGTCAACGTTGGTCACGCGGACGTCGATCTTGTCACCTACCGAGAAACGCTCGGGGCGCTGATCGGCACGGTCACGCGACAGGTCGGAGCGGCGGATGAAGGACTTCATGCCTTCGTATTCCACTTCGATGCCGCCGTCTTCGATGGCGGTCACTTCGACGGTCACGATCGAGCCACGCTTCACGCCGCCCACGGCTTCGGCGAACTTGTCGCCGCCCAGGGCTTTGATCGACAGGGAGATACGCTCTTTTTCAACGTCCACTTCGGAGACAACGGCCGAAACCATGTCGCCTTTGCGGTAGTTCTGGATCGCATCTTCGCCACGCTCGTCCCAGCTGAGGTCGGAGAGGTGAACCATGCCGTCGATGTCGCCTTCGAGGCCGATGAACAGACCGAATTCGGTGATGTTCTTGACTTCGCCTTCGACTTCGGTGCCCTCGGGGTGGGTCTCAGCAAAGACTTCCCACGGGTTGCGCATGGTCTGCTTGAGGCCCAGGGACACGCGACGCTTGGCGCCGTCGATTTCCAGAACCATGACGTCGACTTCCTGCGAGGTCGAAACGATCTTGCCGGGGTGCACGTTCTTCTTGGTCCAGGACATCTCGGAGACGTGGACCAGACCTTCGACACCGGGCTCCAGCTCAACAAATGCACCGTAATCGGTGATGTTGGTGACGCGACCCTTGTGGACCGAACCCAGCGGGAACTTGGCGCCAACCAGATCCCACGGATCTTCCTGCAGCTGCTTCATGCCGAGGGAGATACGGTGGGTCTCTTTGTTGATCTTGATGACCTGAACCTTGACGGTTTCGCCGATCGACAGGATCTCGGAGGGGTGGTTCACACGGCGCCATGCCATGTCGGTGACGTGCAGCAGGCCGTCAACGCCGCCGAGGTCAACAAACGCACCGTATTCGGTGATGTTCTTGACCACGCCGTCAACCGCATCGCCTTCGGACAGTTTGCCGATGACTTCTGCACGCTGTTCGGCACGCGATTCTTCCAGGATGGCGCGACGGGAGACAACGATGTTGCCACGGCGACGGTCCATTTTCAGGATCTGGAAGGGCTGCTTCAGACCCATCAGCGGGCCAGCGTCGCGCACGGGGCGGACGTCAACTTGCGAACCGGGCAGGAAGGCCACGGCGCCGCCGAGGTCGACAGTGAAGCCGCCTTTGACGCGACCGAAGATCGCGCCTTCGACGCGGGCATCGTCTGCGTATGCTTTTTCCAGGCGATCCCAGGCTTCTTCGCGGCGCGCCATCTCGCGGGAGATGACAGCTTCGCCACGGGCGTTTTCAGCCGAGCGCAGGAAGACTTCCACTTCATCGCCAACGGCGATTTCGGGAGTTTCACCAGGATTTGCGAATTCTTTCAGATCAACGCGGCCTTCCATTTTGTAGCCGACGTCGATGATGGCTTGGCCCGCCTCGATTGCGATGACCTTGCCTTTAACAACGGACCCCTCATCGGGTGTGTCCATTTCGAAGCTTTCGTTCAGGAGGGCTTCGAATTCCTCCATCGATGTGTTCTGAGCCATGTGGTCTCGGATTTCCTTTACATATCTTATTTAGCTGGCCATGCGGTTGTCTCCGCCGGTCTGAATGGGTTGGTCGGTCTGAGATCACGCATCTGAACCGTCTGGAGCAAACAAACACAAAGGGCCGGAGGTTGCCCCGACCCTGCTCAGACTGTCCGTGGTGCGTTTTCGCATCTCTTTCGACAGGGGCCGTATAAGCAGATTCCCCCTTGCTGGCAAGGGGAAATGGACTCAGCATCCCTGTCACGACAAGGATGCGCCCCGGCTACTGGCGGCGGAAACAGCCGCCGCCTCCCCCGTTTCCGGTCAGCCTTGCCGGTCCTTGATCGCCGCAATGGCCGCCGCGATGGCGGCTTCGATGCTCAGATCGCTGGTATCGATCACCACCGCATCATCCGCAGGCTTCAGCGGCGCCTCGCTGCGATTCATGTCGCGTTCGTCCCGGGCCTTCACATCAGCCAGAACGGTGTCGTAATCGCTGTCCGATCCGTTTTCGCTCAGCTCCAGGAACCGGCGGCGGGCGCGGACCTCGGCGCTGGCGGTGACAAAGAGTTTCGCCTCGGCATCCGGGCAGATCACCGTGCCGATGTCGCGCCCGTCCAGCACCGCGCCCCCGGCCCGGCGGGCAAAGCTGCGCTGGAAATCCACCAGGGCCTGACGGACCTCGGCGATCACCGCCACTTTCGATGCGGCCTGGGCCACCTCGGCCGTGCGCAGCCCCTCGGCCTCCAGATCCGCAGCCACAAGGGACCGCGCGGCCTCAAGCGGTTTTTCACCACCCAGCACCCGCGCCCCGACAGCGCGGTACAACAGGCCGGTGTCCAGATGAGCAAAGCCGAAATGCGCGGCGACCGCTTTGGAAATCGTTCCCTTGCCTGCCGCAGCCGGACCGTCGATGGCGATGGTGAAACGGGTGGTCATGCTGCAAAGCGCTCCGAAATCTCAAGCGTGGGTGAACTTGGCGCCAAGCGCGGTCATCAGCGGCTCGAAGATCGGGAAGGAGGTCGCAATCGGGCCGCCATCATCAACGGAGACCGGGTTTTGCGCCGCCATGCCCATCACCATGAAGGACATGGCGATCCGGTGATCAAGGAAACTCTCGCAGGTGCCGCCGCCGGGTACGCCTTCGGGGCCAAGGCCCATCACAGCCCACCAATCGTCGCCTTCACGGACGGCAACGCCATTGGCCCGCAGGCCCCGCGCCATGGCGTCGATCCGGTCGCTTTCCTTGACGCGCAGCTCTTTGACGCCCGCCATCATGGTCTCGCCCCGTGCAAAAGAAGCAACGACGGAGAGCACCGGGTATTCATCGATCATCGAGGCCGCGCGTTCAGGCGGCACCTCGATCCCCTTCATCGAGGGAGAATAGCGCGCCCGCAGGTCGGCGACCGGCTCACCGCCCTCGACACGTTCGTTTTCATATGTAAGGTCCGCGCCCATCTCGCGCAGGGTAGTGAACAGTCCCGCGCGGGTCGGGTTGAGGCCAATTCCCGGCACCAGCACGTCCGATCCGGGCGTGATCAGCGCCGCGCAGACCGGGAAGGCGGCTGAGGATGGATCGCGCGGCACCGCGATCACCTGCGGTTTCAGCTCGGGCCTACCGGTCAACGTGATGACGCGGCCCTCTTCGGTCTCTTCGGTGGTGATCTCGGCGCCGAACCCTTCGAGCATCCGCTCGGTATGGTCGCGGGTGGCTTCCTTCTCGATCACCACGGTCTGCCCCGGCGCGTTGAGGCCTGCCAACAGAACAGCCGACTTCACCTGCGCCGAGGGCACCGGCACCACATAGCGCACCGGCACCGGATCCGCCGCCCCGACGATGGTCATCGGCAGCCGCCCGCCAGAGCGGCCCACCGCCTGCGCGCCGAACAGGGCCAGCGGATCGGTAACCCGCGCCATCGGACGTTTGTTGAGGCTGGCATCGCCGGTGAAGGTCACTGAAATCGGCGAGGTCGCCATAGTGCCCATGATCAGCCGCACGCCGGTGCCGGAATTGCCACAGTCGATCACATTGTCCGGCTCGGCAAAACCGCCGACACCGACACCAAAGACCGACCACTTTCCGCCGCCATGGTTGATTACCTCGGCCCCGAAGGCCTGCATCGCCTTGGCCGTGTCCAGAACGTCCTCGCCCTCCAAAAGTCCTGAGATCCGGGTTTCGCCCACGGCCATGGCGCCAAGGATCAGGGACCGGTGCGAAATCGACTTGTCGCCCGGCACCTTGGCCACGCCTGCCAGCGGGTCGGCACGGTGAGAGGTCATCGGGGTAGGCGTACCGTGTCCGGACATGAAGGCTTCCTTTGTCAGAGTGTCGCGAATGCTTTTGTTTCCGCTATCGGTAACGAATTGCCGTGATCCGGTCCAGCGCCGATCAGCGCAAGATCACGCCCATATCACCCCGATATCAGCCAAGGCGGCGGAAGGTCAGGTAATGCGGCGTTCGCCCTTCTCGCAGGGCCTTTTGCTCGTAACGGGTGGAAATCCAGTCGTCCCAGGGCTCGCGCCAGTCGGCAGGGCGTTCGGCCAGCCATTCAAAGCCCGCTCTTGGCACTTCTTCCAAGGTCTGGCGGACGTAATCAGGAATATCCGTCGCCACCCGGAAAATCGCGCCGGGTTTCAGGCAGCGGGCCAGCGGCTCCAAATGTTCCTGGGTCACAAAGCGGCGGCGGTGATGGCGTTTCTTCGGCCAGGGATCGGGATAGAGCAGGAAGGCGCGCGAAATCGACGCTTCGGGCAGCACATCCATCAGATCGCGCGCATCGCCGGGATGCACTGCGATATTATCCGCATTTGCCTTGCGGATCTTGCCCAGCAGCATGGCCACCCCGTTGATAAAGGGTTCGGCGCCGATGATGCCGACTCCTGGGTTTTTCTGGGCCTGATGCACCAGATGCTCACCGCCACCAAAGCCGACCTCGAGCCAAACATCGCGACCGCCAAACAGCGCCTGCAGATCCAGCGGATTGCGCTCCGGGTTTTCATCCCAGCCCACCGCCCCGGGCGACAGCGCCCCGAGGTCCTCGTCCAGATAACGTCGCTGGCTGTCCTTCAGGGTCTTGCCGCTGAAACGGCCATAGAAATTGCGCCAAGGCGCGCCGCTGGCGTGTTTGTCGGCCGCATCGGTCCGCGCCGGGTGGCTGGCAGAGCTGGTTTTCTTGTCATCAGACATCGGACGGGCCTTTTCATTGCCGGTGTTTCCACGCCCGAATTTGCGTTTCGCCATTAACAGGCGCAGGCGGGCGAATGCTGGGCGTCCATCTGCCGCAAGCCGCCCTGCGGGTCAAGAGAGCTGTCCCGGTGCGACTGATCCTGCGGCGCCTGTTCCCGCAACACTCCGGCAGCCACCAGCCGCAAGCGGGACGGGTACCATTCGGCATTGGGGCGCACCCGCATGGTTTCAATCGCAAAGGCCGGATCGACCCCGCGCGATACCAGATAGGTCAGCTGTTCGTAGATTTCCTCCTGAGTGTCCTGATAGATCCAGGAGCCGAATTCAAAAGGGGTGGCCCAATCTTCGTCATCGCGCCATTCGCGATAGTAGCTTTGCACCGCCTCCGGCGCCCAGCTGCGCTGATGAAACCCGATCTTGGACCCCAACATCATGCGCCGCCGCTGCCCGGCCAGAAAGATATCGACACAGGCGCTGACACATTCCCCATCGACCGAAGTATTCAGCCCGTGATCCATCACGATCCAGGCGATCTCGGCCCCGGCATAGACGCTGCCGCCGCTGCTGTTCAGACGGATCTCGGTGACCTGCGGGTTGTCTGCCAGGATGGTGCGAAAGGCGTCGATGTCCTCGGGGGTGATCTCGGACGCCGCGCCGGTGATGTCGGTTTCGGTGTCAAACACCAAGGCCTCGCCGTCGATACGAAATTTCTGCGGCAGGGGCTCCCTGGCCAGCAGGGGTAACGGCAATGCCAGCAGCACAAGGCAAAGCAGCGAGAACATAGTCAGGGATGAACGGTTCATATGGACATGGCTTCCTTTGCGCGAAGGGCATTCCCCGCCGGTAAAGTCTAGTTCGGCCCCGGCGCGTAGCTCAAGCCCTGCGCCCTACACCAGTCGCGGATCAAAAAGGGGCAGGCCCCGTGGCCCGCCCCCGTTTTGCAATACACTGCCTGACCGGATCAGACGGCCTTTTTCAGCGCCTCGACCAGATCAGTGCGTTCCCAGCTGAAGCCGCCATCGGCATCGGGTTCGCGGCCAAAGTGACCATAGGCTGCGGTGCGCTGATAGATCGGCTTGTTGAGGCCCAGATGCGAGCGGATGCCGCGCGGGCTGAGATCCATCACCTGACCAATGGCTTTTTCGATCGCCTCAGGCGCGACGTCGCCGGTGCCGTGGGTGTCAGCATAGATCGACAACGGCTGAGACACGCCAATCGCATAAGACAGCTGGATGGTGCATTTGTCGGCCATGCCAGCGGCAACGACGTTCTTGGCCAGATAGCGCGCAGCATAGGCCGCCGAACGGTCTACCTTGGTCGGGTCCTTGCCCGAAAAGGCGCCGCCGCCATGCGGGGCCGCACCGCCATAGGTGTCGACGATGATCTTGCGGCCGGTGAGGCCGGCATCGCCATCAGGGCCGCCGATCACGAACTTGCCGGTCGGGTTTACGTGCCAGATGGTTTCTGCGGTCAGCCAGCCCTCGGGCAGGGTCTCGCGGATATAAGGTTCCACGATCTGGCGGATATCGTCGGATGTCAGCGACTCGTCCAGATGCTGGGTCGACAGCACCAGCGAGTTGACGCCCACCGGCTTGCCGTTCTCATAATTGATGGACAGCTGCGATTTGGCATCGGGACCCAGTGCAGGTTCGGTGCCGTTCTTGCGCACTTCGGCAAGGCGGCGCAGAATCGCGTGGCTGAACTGGATCGGCGCGGGCATCAGCGCGTCGGTTTCATTGGTGGCAAAGCCGAACATGATGCCTTGGTCGCCAGCACCTTCGTCCTTGTTCTCGGCCGAATCGACACCCTGCGCGATATGGGCGGACTGTTCATGCAGCAGGTTGGTGATTTCCACGGTCTCGTGGTGGAACTTGTCCTGCTCGTAGCCGATGTCCTTGATGCAGGCGCGGGCGATCTCGTCGATCTTGCCCATGTAATCGTGCAGTTTGTCCTGGTCGGACAGACCCACCTCGCCCCCGATCACAACGCGATTGGTTGTGGCAAAGGTCTCTGCCGCGACACGCGCTTCTGGCTCTTCCGCCAGAAAGGCGTCCAGAACGGCATCGGAAATCCGGTCACAGACCTTATCCGGATGGCCCTCGGAAACGGATTCCGAAGTGAAAATATAGTGCTTGCGGGTCATGAAAAGTGCTCCATTTGGTTTCGCCTCGCCACGCCAGGAAGCCGTTGTGGGAGGAACCGAAACTACCTACGTGGGAAGACGGTTGTCGTCAATGCTTTTACCGGCCAGAGGTTGAGCAGCTATGAACGCGCCTGCATATTTCCGCCGCGGCGCAGCGCCGCACCTGCCAGCCCCAGCAGCAGGATCAGCACCGGCCAGTCCCCGGTTCCGCTGTAAGGGGTCGCGGGAAGCGCCGCGGGCAGGATCACATCCACATAGCCAGCCTCCCCCAGGGGCAGCGACGGGCCAAGACGCCCATAGGGGTCAATCACGCCGGAAATACCGGTATTGGCGGCGCGCAGCATCGGCAGCCCCTGCTCTGCGGCCCGCATCCGCGCCTGCACCAGATGCTGATAGGGCCCCGAACGAGTGCCGAACCAGGCATCATTGGTGATCTGCACCAACATGTGCGGGCGATCGGGTGCGGCGTTCACATCCTGCGGGAAGACTGCCTCGTAGCAGATCAGCGGCAATGCCTTGCCGATAGGCAGATCCATCAGCCGCGCGCCGGGTCCCGCAGCATAGCCCGCACCGGCCTGAGAGGCCAATCCATGGAATCCGAACCGCGCCATCAGATCGCCAAAGGGCACGTACTCCCCGAAAGGCACCAGATGCGCCTTGTCATAGATCTGCCCAGCAGATCCATCAGACCCGATCAAGGCGGCGGAATTGAAATAGGCGCCGCCTTCCTCGCGCTGGATCCCAAGGAGCAGCGGCACGCCGGGCGCCTGCTCAAGGATCGCCTCCAGCGTATCCCCGGCATAGTTCAGCAGTTGCGGCACCGCGGTTTCCGGCCAGATGATCATATCAGGGCGCGGGCCTTGGGCGTTAAAACCCATGGCGCGGCGCACGAAATCCCACCGCAGATCCGGGTGCCATTTCTGGTGCTGCGGCGCATTGGGCTGCACCAAGCGCACCTTATGATCGGTCAGTTCGACCTCGGGCGGAGACGGCAGCAGCGCCACCAGAGCCACAAGTGCACCACCGGGCAGGAACGCCCGCGCGGGGCTTTGGCGCAGCAACGCCAGCGGCAGAAACGCGGCAAGCGTCAGAACCGCCAGCCCCTGCGGACCAATCCACGGCAGCAGCTGCGCTGCGGGCGTATCAATCCAGAACTGTCCGAAAGCGGCCCAGGGAAACCCCGTCAGAAGATAGGCGCGGGCAAATTCTGCAAGGCTCCAGAAGGCAATCAGCAGGGCGACCCGCGCTGCCCCCCTGCTCCACCGCACGGCCCCGGCAAAGGCGGCGCCCCAGAACAGCGCCAGACCACCGGCCAGAAACACAAGGGCAAAGGGCGCCATCCAGGCGTGCCGCTGCGCATCCACCTGAAAGGGTTCAACGATCCACGACAGGCCAAAAGCGAAATAGCCAAGCCCAAAGGCCCAGCCCAACATGGCGCCAGACCAGGACGTCTGCGCCCGCAGGGCAAAGGCGCCAATCACCGCCAGTGCAATTGGCACGGTCCAGAGCATGTGATTGGGGGCCAGCGCCAGCGACATGAGCGCGCCAAAGCCAAAGGCCAGCGCAAGGACCGGCAAATGGGGGGCCAAGCGCCCCAACCTGCTGCGCAGACCGGAAACCTTCGTCATTCCGCAGCGTTGGGCACCAGTACCCGCAGCCGTTTGATCCGACGGGGATCGGCATCCATGATTTCGAACTCAGGCCCGTCCGGGTGCACGATCACCTCACCGCGGGCAGGCACCCGGCCCGACAGCATGAAGACCAGTCCACCCAGCGTGTCGATCTCTTCTTCGTCGACATCGTCGTGATTGGTCAGCGACTGGCCGATCTCGGCCTCAAATTCATCCAGTGGCGTGCGGGCTTGGGCGATATAGCAGCCAGATTTTTCCCGAAACCAGGTCTGATCCTCGCCGGTGTCGTGTTCGTCCTCGATCTCACCGATGACCTGCTCAATGAGGTCTTCGATGGTCACCAGACCGTCGACACCGCCGTATTCGTCGATCACCAGCGCCATATGCCGCCGTTCGGCCTGCATCTTGGCCAGAAGCACCCCGATGGGCATCGACGGTGGCACAAATAGCAGCGGGCGCAGCATCTCGCGCAGATTGAACGGCTCCGCCCCGCAGTTGAACCCATGGGTCAGGGCAAAATCCTTGAGGTGAGCAAAGCCAAGCGGCGTGTCCAGCGTGCCCTCGTAAACCGGGACTCGGGTAAAGCCGCTGTCGCGGAAGACCTGCACCAGATCGTCGCTTTCGATTGTCACGGGGACGGCCACGATCTCGGCCGAGGGGATAGCAACATCTTCAACCCGCATCCGGCGCAGATTGATCATGCCATGTGGCTGAACCTCGGAGACAGCGTCTTGCTGCTCTTCCTGTTCCTCCGTCGCGGCAGAGGTCGACAAGGAGCCGAAAATACGCCCCAACAGTCCGGTCTTTTCCGCGTGTTCCGTGGCCTCTATGGCCTCACTCTTCATATGCAGCGCGCCATGCGCTGCGTTAGAACTGCCTTCTATGTCGCCCATCTATCCTATCCAATATGCCCCGTTCAGGGGCTTCCATTTACCGTATATGGGTTATCGATACCCAGTTTGCCAAGTATCTCGACCTCCAGCCCCTCCATAAGTGTGGCGTCGGGGTCGCGAATGTGATCGTAACCCAAAAGATGCAACACTCCGTGAACAAGCAGATGACAGAGGTGATCTGCCAGCGGTTTGCCCGCTTCCTCAGCCTCACGGGCGCAGGTTTCATAGGCAATGGCAATGTCACCCAGCGGGATTTCGCCCGTAAAATCAGCCTCTGGCGGCAGAGGGTCCCCGCCCGGCTCCTCGGCAGAGAGTTCCTCGGCTGGCCAGCTGAGCACATTGGTCGGGGTCGGCTTTTCACGGAATTCTGCGTTCAGATCCGCGATGCGCGCATCGTCGCAGGCCAGCAGGGAAATCTCGCACTCCTCGGCCTCCAGATCAAAATGCGCAAGCGCAGCGCCGATGGACCGCTCCGCCAGCGCCTCAAACGCAACCGCATCCCAGCGGCTGTCTTCGGTGGAAATCTCTAATGTCATCTGTCGCTTTCACATATCCGCTGGGGTCCGACATCACGGACCCGGCGCAGGGCGCCGGGATCAGATTGCCGGAACATCCGCGTCATAGGCTTCGATGATCGCCGCCACCAGTGGGTGACGCACCACATCGCGGGCGGTGAAATAATTGAAGCTGATCTTGGGAATGCTGCTCAGCAACCGCTCCGCATCCGCCAAGCCAGACGGCACGCCGCGCGGCAGGTCGACCTGGCTGCGGTCGCCAGTGATCACCATGCGCGAACCTTCGCCAAGGCGGGTCAGGAACATCTTCATCTGCATGGTGGTGGCGTTCTGCGCCTCGTCCAGCACCACAAAGGCATTCGAAAGCGTGCGCCCCCGCATAAATGCCAGCGGCGCGATCTCGATCGTCTTCTCTTCCTTCAACTTGGCCAGTTGCTTGCCGGGCAGGAAGTCATTCAGCGCGTCATAAAGCGGCTGCATATAGGGATCGACCTTTTCCTCCTGGGTGCCAGGCAAGAATCCGAGCCGTTCGCCCGCCTCAACAGCAGGACGGCAAAGGATAATCTTGTCCACCTGTCCAGTGATGAACATGCTGACCCCGACCGCGACAGCCAGATAGGTCTTGCCGGTGCCGGCCGGGCCGATGCCGAATGCCAGCTCGTGTTCATATAACGCCTGCACATAGACCTTCTGCGCGTCGGTGCGCGGCTCCACCAGCTTCTTGCGGGTCTTGATTTCGACCTTGCCGCCACTGAACATTTCCAACTGGCCGCCCGGATCGGTCTGATCCGACGGCCCCATGCGCAGTTCGCGGTCCACATCGGCGCTTTCGACGCTACGGCCTGTTTCCAGCCGGTCATAGAGCGCAGTCAGAACCGCTGCGGCCTGTTCGCGGCTTGCTTCCTCGCCCATCACCGACAGAAGATTGCCCCGGCGCAGGATCTGCACGCCCAGCTTCTGTTCGATATCAGCGATATTGCGGTCGTATTCCCCACAGAGGTCGATCAGCAGGCGATTGTCAGGAAATTCCAGCAGCACTTCATGTGCGGTGTCGGGATGGGGGTGGGACGACGACGGCGGGGCGCTGGTGACCAATCTCTATTCCTCTGGCTTGCGGTTTCCTTCAATGTGCCTCTGCCGCGCGCCCTGTGCAAGCGCAGCCCGGCAAAATTCACACGGTTGAAACAAAAATGGGCTGACACAATACGGACGGGGTCAGAACGGCAAAAGAAAACAGCCGCCCAGAGACGGGCGGCTGCGTTGTTCCTAAAATCGTTTGGTGCGCTTACAGCGGGTCGCCATAGGTGGAACCAGACTTGAACGGCCCGGTTGCGACATTGCGCGGCAATTCGCTGTTACAGACGGGTTTTCCGTCCGGCGTGCGGCGCAAGTCGGCGTAGCCTTCGACACCGTCATCGATGATCCAATGCTCACAGCCCTGCGGATCCACCCAGATGCCGGCGGTCAGCTGCGAAAGATCGCCGCTTTTGCCGTCAAAAATGTTCTGGTCGCGAGTCTTGTCGGTGACATCGGTACAAGCCGCAACGGAAAGCGCAAGGCACAGAGCAGCGGCCCCTTTGAGAATGGTCATGCTGTAATCCCCCTTAGCGCACACAATAGATTTCGACGCGACGGTTCTGCGCCATATTGGCCGCGCTGGTATTGGGAACGCGCGGATCACGTTCGCCGTAGGCGCGGATATCACCAACCCGCGCACCGGCAGATCGTGCGACCTGAGCCACCGCATTGGCCCGGCGTTGCGACAGGCCGATATTGTATTCATCCGAGGCGCGGCTGTCGGTGTGACCCGCAATCACGAAATACCGTGTGCTCGGTTTTGTCTTCTGAAAGAATTCCGTCAGGCGCTTGCGGCCTGCCGCGTTGATGAAATGCTTGTCCGTGGCAAAGAACTGATCCGTCGGCATCATACCGCACAGCAGACCGGGACGACACACAGGTTTGCCGTCCGGTGTGACATGCGGTGTCATGTAACCTTCGGCGCCATCGTCCATCACCCAATGTTCGCAGCCATCCGGATCAACCCAGATGGTCGGCACATAGCGTTCCCCGACAACAGTACGTGTCTGCGTATCCTGCGCCTGAACAGACGCCCCTGCCAGACTGAATGCGACCGTGGCAGCGGCCAGCAAAGCGCCTGCTTTTCTCAACTTGAAATTCAGCACAACCAGATATCCTTCACCTAAGTCCCCCCGGGAGCATGCCACCACGAGCGTTAAGCCTCACGGTAACAGCATCAATCCATGTATAAACAATAAACTACACAACTTTTCAGCCTATTGCCCCTTGGCGGAGCCTATTTTTTCCCAAAACTATGCGGATTTACCCAACACTCAAACAAATTTCTTAAAACTGTCCACAAAATGGATGCAATAAAGACTCACCCCGCGCCAAAGGAGCGAGGTGATCAAAGGCTGCAAAGGCCCGAGGAAATGGTCAGCCGATCAGCTCACCGGCCAGCGAATTGGCGCCCGAGGAAACGATGCGCACCCGCGCCAGATCGCCGATGGCGCGGTCGCAATCGGCCACATGCACCGCGTGCAGATAGTCGGATTTGCCCACCATCTGCCCGGGCAGACGACCCGCCTTTTCGAACAACACGCCGACCTCGCGCCCGACCATGCTGTCCTGCACCTCGCGCTGCTGGCGGGTCAGCAGGGCCTGCAGCCGCTGCAGGCGTTCATCCGCCACTGCGGCCTCTACCTGCGCGCGCTCGGCCGCCGGGGTGCCCGGACGGGTCGAGTATTTGAAGGAATAGGCAGTGCCGTATTTCACTTCCTCGATCAGGTCGAGCGTGGCCTGGAAGTCCTCTTCGGTCTCTTCCGGGAAGCCGACGATGAAATCGCCCGAGATCAGGATATCCGGCCGCGCGGCGCGAATGCGTTCGATCAGGCGGATATAGCTTTCGGCGGTATGGCTGCGGTTCATTCGTTTCAGGATCCGGTCCGATCCGGCCTGCACGGGCAAGTGCAGATAGGGCATCAGCTTTTTGCAGGTGCCATGCGCCTCGATCAGGTCGTCCATCATGTCGTTGGGGTGCGAGGTGGTAAAGCGGATGCGCTCCAGCCCGTCGATCTTGTCCAGCTCCCAGATCAGCTGCGCCAGGGTCCAGTCGGCGCCATTCGGCCCCTCGCCGTGATAGGCGTTGACGTTCTGACCCAGCAGCGTGATCTCGCGCACGCCGCGCTCCACCAGTTCCTGCGCCTCACCGATAATACGGGACACGGGGCGGGAGACTTCGGCACCACGGGTATAGGGCACCACACAGAAGGCGCAGAACTTGTCGCAGCCCTCCTGCACCGTCAGGAAGGCCGTCGGGCCACGCTTGGCCTTGGGGCGGTTCTTGAGCTTTTCGAATTTGTCCTCTTCGGGGAAATCGGTATCGAGCACCTTCTCCCCCGCGCGCGCCTTGCTCTCCATCTCTGGCAGGCGGTGATAGCTTTGCGGTCCGACCACCAGATCGACCAGCGGCTGGCGGCGCATGATCTCTTCGCCCTCGGCCTGCGCAACGCAGCCTGCAACGCCGATCTTCAGATCCGGCTTCTCTGCCTTCAGACCCTTGAACCGGCCCAGCTCGGAATAGACCTTTTCGGCGGCCTTTTCCCGGATGTGGCAGGTGTTCAGCAGGATCATGTCGGCATCATCCGCCGATTTCGTCTCGACATAGCCCTGCCCGCCCAGCGCCTCGGCCATGCGTTCGCTGTCATAGACATTCATCTGACAGCCGTAGGTCTTGATAAACAGCTTCTTGGGGGCGCTCATGGGTTCGTTGCCTTCCAGCCGGACATAGGGATCAGCGGCCTGCCATACTGGGAAATGACGCCGCTTGCAATGCAAGCGCACTTACCCGATTTTGGGAGCAAATGCCAGAAAGGCAGGAGCAGACCGCCGTGATGTATTCTTCCCTCGACGATTTTCTTGAGCAGCAGTCGGCGCTGCTGATCAAGGGGCCCGTTGCGCTGATCTTTTTCGAAGATGACGTGGAAATCGGCACCACCCTGCGCCACCACCTGCAAAGCGGCTTTGCCGAGGTGATCGCCCTGATCCCTGATGCCTTTGACCTGCCGGGGGATGTGAAAAACCGGGTGCACCGGGTGCCGTTTGACTGCAGCGTGCCCGAAACCGTCTTTGCCGCAATCAACAAGGTGATCCGCACCGCAAGCCCCGGATGCTGGCTCTACTACTGCTACAACGCGGAATACCTGTTCTTCCCGTTTTGTGAAACGCGGACTGTCGCGGAAATGCTGACCTTTCACACCGAGGAAAAGCGCGCGGCGATGCTGACCTATGTGATCGACCTCTATGCAGGTGATCTTGAGGCTCATCCCAACGCCGTGTCGCTGGCCAATGCCTATCTGGATAAATCGGGATACTATGCGCAGTCCCGTTACATTGGTGCCAAAAGCAGCCCCGAGGAACGGCAGCTCGACTTTTTCGGCGGTGTGCGCTGGCGCCACGAGGAACACATCCCGCAGGCCAGCCGCAAGATCGACCGGATCTCTCTGTTCCGGGCCAGACCCGACCTGGAGCTACAGCAGAACCACACTTTCAATATCGACGAATACAACACCTATTCCTGCCCCTGGCATCACAACCTGACGGCAGCCATCTGTTCCTTCCGCACCGCCAAGGCGCTGAAACGCAATCCCGGCTCTTCGTTCGATATCCACAGCTTCCGCTGGCACAATTCCACCCCGTTCGAATGGCATTCGCGCCAGTTGCTGGATCTGGGGTTGATGGAGCCGGGGCAGTGGTTCTGAGGGCAGTTACCCGGCTCCCCCTGCCCCGCCTTAATAGCAGCCGCTTACCGCTGCAACAGCACCGGGAACCAATCCTCGCGCAGGCGCTGGCCCGGCTGCATGTCATGACCCGGAAACGGCGGTGAGGTCGGGCCGGGGCGTTCAACATAACGTGCATCATCGCCCACCAGCCGCAGGGAAAAGGCACGGCGGCGCTGATCTGCGGTATTACCGCGCGCGCCATGCAGCGTGCGATAGTTGAAGGCCACGGCGTCGCCGGGCTCCATCTCCCACTCCATGACCCGCATGCCTTCGGCATCGGGATCGGGCACCGGCATGTACTGTCCCTCGTCGGCAAAGAACCCCTCTTCCGAGACCCAGCGGGTGGGCAGCACTTCCTTTTCCCAGGCATGCGATCCGGCAACGCAGCGCAGCGATGCCTCCCGCACGGGATCAAGCGGCGACCAGAAACTGATCGTCTGCTGGCCCTCGACAAAGTAATAGGGGCCATCCTGATGCCAGGGCGTCGCCATCGAGGTGCCCGGCTCCTTGACCAGCACGTGATCGTGGAACATCTGCACCCGGTCAGAGCGCATCAGATCGGCGGCAACCTCGGCCACTGGCGAGGCCTTGATCGCTTCGTCAAACTCGGAAATCCGTGTCCAGTTGCAGTAGTCGTCAAAGAAACGCCCGGTCTGGCCCTTCTTTTCGTTGTTGGAGGCATAGGGGCCCGGCTCTGCCATATTGGCCTCTACACCCTTTCGCAGCAGATCGACCTGATCCTTGAACAGGCCCTTGATCATCACCACCCCGTCGCGCTGGTAGGTTTCGACCTGCTCTTCGGTGATCAGCGGATGCACCATCTTTCGTCTCCCTCATTGGACGTCTTGCTGCTGGTAAAGTTGATCTGGCCAGAACATAATTTCAAATCATATCTTTCTAATATACCCTTCGGAACATGTTATACCTCACTCTGCGCCACTATGAATATGTCACCGCCATCGCCCGCCATGGCAGCCTGTCTGGCGCGGCGTCGGCGCTGCATGTCAGCCAGCCCGCACTGTCCGCCGCGCTGGCCCGGATCGAGGCACATCTGGGCCGGGTATTGTTCCTGCGCAGAAAAGGCGCGGCGCTGGCACTGACGCCGCAAGGGCGCGAGTTTGTCACCGCAGCCGAGGCGCTGTTGTCGGAGGCCGCGCGGCTGGAACACGCGGGCACCGGTGCTGCACCGCAGGGACGGCTGGTAATGGGATGTTTCCGTGATCTTGCGCCCTTTCTGCTGCCACGTGCCCTGCGGGTGCTGCGACAGACCCTGCCGGGGGTGGAGTTGGACCTGTTGGAGAGCGATTTCGAGGATCTCATTGCAGCGCAGCTGTCCGGCGCCTGCGATCTGGCGCTGACCTGGGATCTGGGGCTTGATTCCAGCTTTACCCGGCAGGAGCTTTACCGCGTCACGCCACAGGCGCTGATTCCGCCGGATCATGCGCTGGCCGCCCGGGCTGAGGTCAGCCTTGACGACCTCGCGAGCCAGCCGCTGATCCTGTCGCGCGAGGGCTTGTCGATTGCCCATATGATGCGGCTGTTTCGCGGCGCCGGGCTGGTGCCTGCCATCGCCCATCGCGCCGCCTCGCTGGAACTCCTGCGCAGCCTGGCCGCCAGCGGCGAAGGCATCGGACTGGCCTACAGCCTGCCGCAATCGGACCACAGCTATGAAGGATTGCCACTGATCGCCCGCCCGTTGGCCGCGCCGCAGGCGGTGGAGCCGGTCGTGCTGACCTGCCACGCGGACCCGGCGCCGCACTCGCTCACCGCGCGGGCGATGGCTGCGCTGACGCAGGCTTTCAAAAAGGACGCTACGGAGAGAGAATCAGACGATCAGCCGTGATCGGCCTTCTTGCGCAGGCGGACCACTACATCGACCGATGCGATCTCCATGCCTTCGGGCGCCTCGGGCAGGCGCTGGATCACCAGCTGATCCGAGGGCGCATCGCTGACGCGGCCTTCCTGCTCCCAGTAGTAATGCGGGTGGTCATGGGTGTTGGTGTCGAAATAGCTTTTCGACCCGTCCACCGTGATCTCCTGCAGCACGCCCGCCTCGCAAAAGGCGCGCAACGTGTTGTAGACGGTGGCCAGCGACACGGCTGCGCCCTTGTCCTTGGCGGCTTCGAACAGGCTTTCGGCGGTGACATGGCGATGCTTGCCATCCCCGACCAGCAGTTCAGCCAGCGCCACCCGTTGCCGGGTCGGGCGCAGACCGGCCTGCCCCAGCCAGTTGGTTGCCAGATCTTCGCTGTTTGGCGTCATATGCAGATCCTGCCTCGCGTTGCTGACCGTATATATAGGGGCAACGGGGGGGGATTTTCAAATGGATTCCCCTGCGGCGTCTTGCACCGCGCCCCGCGCAAAGCCCCCGCAGCACATGGGCAGCACATGGACGGGACAGATGCAGAACCCTTGCAGGACCCGCAGGGCCGATGCTACAGGAGGCCAGATTGAAAACCGACACCTCAGCAGGAGCACCGCCAGCATGGCCGACTACCCGAGCAGCTTTGACAAAGAAGATTTGCTGAAATGCGCCCGAGGCGAGCTGTTCGGCCCGGGCAATGCCCAGCTGCCCGCACCGCCGATGCTGATGATGGACCGCATCACCGAAGTGAGCGCCGACGGCGGCAGCCACGGCAAGGGCCACATCCTGGCGGAATTCGACATCACCCCGGACCTGTGGTTCTTCGAATGCCACTTCCCCGGCAACCCGATCATGCCCGGCTGCCTGGGTCTGGACGGGCTGTGGCAGCTCACCGGCTTTAACCTCGGCTGGCGCGGCTGGAAGGGCCGCGGCATGGCCGTGGGCGTTGGCGAGGTGAAGCTGACCGGCATGGTCCGCCCCGACCGTAAGATGCTGACCTACAAGGTGGATTTCAAAAAGGCGATGCAGACCCGCCGCCTGACCATGGGCGTTGCCGACGGCACGGTGGAGGCCGATGGCGAAGAGATCTACCAGGTCAAGGACATGCGGGTTGTTCTGAGCGAGGGCTGAGGCCCGCGACGGCTGACCTCAGTCACAACCAGGTGAGAAGATCAGGAGGCCCCGCGGGGCCTCTTTTTTTGTTGGAGAGGTGTTTCAGGTATCTGCTTGAAGCGGACATGTTTCCTGGCATTCGTTGCGAGCCATCCGAATGTCCGCAATGCACAAGTGCTCGCCTTTTAGCTGAGCGACTCTATGCTCGTGTCACATTCCAATGTTCGGGCTCGACAACTCTCCCTAGAGCATAGTCCAAACGATCCTGCTCCCTCTTGTCAGCGAGCTCTCTCAGTCCGATAACTAAGGGAACAACGCGCGAGGCCGGTTTTGCAATCTCCGAAGTTTCAGTTTCTGCAAAGTGATATCCAGGACGTTTTCGATGTGAAACTCTTAAAGGAGGAGTGGAGGAAACGTACAAAACCGCAAATTCGGAAACAACTCGTTTTTGACGCGATTGAGTATAGAGACATTGACCAAGGTTTGACACGTCTTCTTCAACGCGTTCGCAGGGAGGTCAGCGAAGGTAACTACGTGGTGCGAATGCCAAAGAGATATCTAACTGAGAAATCTCGCGGTCTTTGCCGCCAAATGACCTTGATACACCCGCGAGACCTTCTTGTTCTGGAGAGGCTCTCCAGATCAGTGTACTTCGAGTTGAAACGAAAAGCCCCAAGCAAATCGGCATTCTTTGAACCGGACGATGGAAAGTTTGCGAAAGGCTTTAAGCAAAGTGACTTTGAGTACGGATCATTTGCCAGTTGGAAGAAATTCCAGAAGAGCATCTTTGGCTTTGCCAAGGAGAACGACTTCATCGTCATTACTGACGTCGCGAATTTCTATGACTTCATCAACTTCCAACATCTAAGAAATATTGTTTCGTCGCTTGCAGACATCCGGGAGTCGATTCTCGATCTGCTAATCCACGTTTTGAACCGCCTGACATGGACGCCAGACTTCATGCCTTTGACTCAAGTGGGCATGCCTCAGATCGAGACATCAGCCACACGTGTTTTGGCGAACGCAATGCTCTACGAGGTCGACAAGTTGTGCGAGCACTCAGCAGTGTCCAACTACGCAAGATTCATGGATGATATGGATGTTGGCGTGGAATCTGTTGAGAAGGCGAAGGCCATTGTTAGGGATATGGATCTGACGCTGCAATCACGCCAACTCAGGCTCAACTCTTCGAAAACTCAAATATTGTCGCAAAAAGAAGCCTTTAAACACTTTTGCACCTCAGAAAACCTGTCGCTGACTCGGATAGAAACATTTGTCGAGAAAGGGCGTTTCATTAAATTTGCTAGAACAATACTAACCGCGAAATATGAGGCTTGGCTTGATCGGTCCGTTGCCGGTGGACCGGGTGAGAATTCGCTCTTCATCAGGGGTAACGGGCCGAAAATCCACAAACATGTACTGAGCTTGATCTACGACGTGGGAAGCTCAGTCAGTGACGAGGACCTCCTCTGGCAGGTCGAGCACAATCCTTCTATGCGACCAACGGCACTGCGTTATCTCTCCAGAACAACCAGAGGGAATACAGTCCTCAAGAAACTGATCACCATGGTCAAAAATGGCGTGTTCATTGACGATGCTGCGTACGTGGATGTAGCAGGTTTCATGCTTCACGCCAGATTTCGCAAAACCAACGCATGCACATTGCGGGCAGAAGAGTTTTGCAGGCACGCCGCATCGACAGGCGACATTGGCTTGCATAGCGCATTATTCGTCTCGGCGCGTTTTCTCACACGCACAAAAATACAAAGGCTCCTAGATGACAATATCGAGAGTATATCAGATGACTTCTGGCTCAGCCGAGCAGCCGCAGGCCTGACATCTCTATTTATTGGTGAAACCGAATGGGGCCGGTATCTTGAATTCCTTCGCAATCTGAACTCGCCAGATGCTGATGACGTATGCGAATATCTGCTGGATGTAAGTAGCTCTACAAGCTTCAATCAATCGCTCAAAGCCTACATCAAGGCGGCCAATCACACCTTCCCTCAGGCGCTTTTCTTTCCGAAGGTTTTGGCCCTGTTGGCGGTCGCGAAGAACGGCAGCAGCGCATCATTGGCTCCCAACCTCCATGTTGACCACCCTGCACTTAAGAAGGATCCATACTACTCCCAAATGGGTTTTTGATTTAGGGCATCCACACCAAAAGATCGCCAACGCCGCATGATTGGGACAGGTGTGAAAGGCTGAAAGAGTTGGGTTTCAGACATTCTCTGCGCGATTGGAGAATGGCCACGTCGGGCCGTCAGGTCGATCCCGAACGCCTGGAGGCCCCGGCTTTGCAAAGGTCGCTTCCTGCGCAAAGCCCCCACCCCCAAACCCAACCCATCTTGCACCCATGCCCTGCACGGCCTAGTAAGGCAAAAGCTATTAAGGGAGTGCACCTATGCGTCGCGTCGTCGTCACCGGTCTTGGCATCGTCTCCTCGATCGGCAACAGTGCCGAAGAGGTTCTTGCATCGCTCAAGGCCGGGAAATCCGGTATCGTAGCCAGCCCCGAAATGGCCGAACACGGCTTTCGCAGCCAGGTGGCCGGCACGCTGAAAATCGATCCTGCCGAACATGTGGACAAGCGCACCCTGCGCTTCATGGGGCCGGGGGCCGCCTATGCCCATATCGCCATGCAACAGGCGATTGCCGATTCCGGCCTGTCCGAAGATCAGATCGTCAACGACCGCACCGGCCTCATTGCAGGGTCCGGCGGACCGTCGACCTCGTCCCTGCTGGCCGCGCATCAGACCGTTCTGAAAACCGGCGCGACCAAGCGGATCGGGCCCTTCGCGGTTCCGAAATGCATGTCCTCCACGATTTCCGCCAACCTGTCGACCGCGTTCAAGATCAAGGGCATCAACTATTCCATCACCTCGGCTTGCTCCACCTCGCTGCATTGCATCGGCAGCGCCGCCGAGCAGATCATGATGGGCAAGCAGGACGTGATGTTCGCCGGTGGCGCCGAAGAGCTGGACTGGACCCTGTCCTGCCTGTTCGACGCGATGGGCGCGATGTCCTCGAAATACAATGACACGCCCGAAAAGGCCTCGCGCGCCTTTGACCAGAACCGCGATGGTTTCGTGATCACCGGCGGCGGCGGCATCGTCGTGCTGGAAGATCTCGATCACGCGCTGGCCCGCGGTGCCAAGATCTATGCCGAGGTCACCGGTTTTGCTGCAACCTCGGACGGGCACGACATGGTGGCCCCCAGCGGTGAAGGCGGCGAGCGCGCCATGCGTCTGGCCCTGTCAACCCTGCCCGAGGGCCGCAAGGTCAGCTATATCAACGCCCATGGCACCTCGACCCCGGTTGGCGACCTCGGCGAAGTCGAAGCCGCCCGCCGCGTCTTTGGCGCAGGCCAAGTGCCGCCGATTTCCTCGACCAAGTCGATGACCGGCCACGCCCAGGGGGCTGCCGGAGCGATGGAGGCGATCTTCTGTCTTCTGATGCTGGAAAACGATTTCATCACCCCGTCGATCAACGTCGAAACCCTGTCCGAAGGCATCGAAGAGGGGGAAATCGCCACCTCCTATGTGGAGAACGCCGGTCTGGACAGCGTGATGACCAACAGTTTTGGGTTTGGGGGCACTAACGGCTCCATGGTTCTGAGCAAGTACAAGGGATAAGCACGTCATGTCTGGAGTTTTGACCGGCAAACGGGGCCTGATCATGGGCGTGGCCAACGAACGTTCCATCGCCTGGGGCATCGCCAAGGCGATGCACGAGGCCGGAGCCGAGCTGGCCTTCACCTATCAGGGTGAAGCCTTTGGCAAGCGGCTGGAACCGCTCGCGGCCTCTGTCGGCAGCGATTTCATGGTCGATGTGGATGTGACCGACGATGCCTCACTCGACACCGCCTTCGAACAGCTGGCGGCGCGCTGGCCGACAATCGATTTTGTGGTGCACGCGATTGCCTATTCGGACAAGACCGAGCTCACCGGCCGGTTCATCAACACCAGCCGCGCGAACTTCAAGAACTCCATGGATATCTCCGCCTATTCCTTCATCGAGGTAGCGCGCCGCGCCTATCCGATGATGGAGGAGAACGGTGGCACCCTGCTGACGCTGACCTATGGCGGCTCCAACCGGGTGACTCCGAACTACAACGTGATGGGCGTTGCCAAGGCCGCACTGGAAAGCGCCACCCGCTATCTGGCCAATGATCTTGGCCCCGATGGCATCCGCGTCAACGCGATCTCGCCCGGCCCGATGAAGACCCTCGCTGGCGCCGCTATTGGCGGGGCGCGCAAGACCTACAAGCACACCGAACAGAACGCGCCCTTGCGGTCAAACGCAACGCTTGAAGCTGTGGGCGGCACCGCCGTCTATCTGGCCTCGGATGCGGGCGCCTATACAACGGGTGAGGTCATCCGTGTCGATGGTGGCTTTCATATTCTTGGTATGCCGCAGCAGGAAAACCTCTAAGCTTTCCGCAAGCTGCATACTTCAAAATGGAAAAACGGGCGCCCTCACCGGACGCCCGTTTTTCTTTTATGGCAGGCGCGATCCCAAACGGCTCACCCTCCGTCAGCCTCGTCCGGGCCATCCTTCTCTTGAACCTTACGGCGGGAGCGCGCCAATCCTGCCTCGAACCCCTCGCCATCTCCGAATTCGGAAAACTCGGCATAGCGCGCGTGGGCCCCTGCAACCCGCGCGGCATGCTTGATCGGGCACCAATAGGCTTCGGTGCGGCTGGCAACTTCACGCACCCAGGCGATCACCCCGTTGCAATACCCGCAGTAGATGCAATTCAGTTTCTGCACTCCGTTGAGATAGGCCAGATGGTGCCGGTCCATCCGGATAAAATCGCGCCTCGGCACCTTGGGGATACCGTAAACCGGGAAACAGGCGGCCTGATAGACAAGCACAAAAAGATCCAGCAGCACGAAGGGCACGATCAGCGCATAGATGAAAGGGGCGGTGATCAGCACCATCGGCCGTGTGTAGGCAAGAAAGCGTAGCCAGCGCACCCGCAAAGCCCGGTGACGACGGCGGGCCTCTTCCTCCCAGACGATGCGGCCGTTCTCCAGCTTGTACTGAAACGCGGCGCGCTTGTCGGCAATTTCATCCTCCAGCTCGTCCTGCAGCTCCCGCATCCGGGCCAGCAGATCCTCCATTCGCGTGCTCATCTCATACCCTCCATCTGCTCGTTACACCGGCGCGCGGACCGCGCTCTGTTGCGCCCTCGCGGAACTATGCCGTGGCCGCGCGCCATTCGGCAATCAGCGCTGCCATGATATCCGACGCCGAACCGCTGCGGACGCGCGGCGCGCCTTGGCCTGCCCATTGCGCGCCAAACCCAGAGGCCCCGGCCGATTTAGCCGCCGCATTCAGCGCCTTTCCCGCATCATAGGCGATCGGATAGTCCGGAACAGCCGCGCCTGCGTGCTCTGTCGCCCATGCGGTGAAATCGTTGGCGAGGCAACGGGCCGGGCGGCCTGAAATCGCCGCTGTCATCTGCGTGGCCTCTGCCGCTTTCGAATGCAGCCGGGCGCGGTACGCGCCATCAGCCAGGCTCTCGCTACAATCGATGAAGGCGGTGCCCAGCTGTGCTGCAGACGCCCCCAAACGCAGCGCCGCTGCGATATCGCCCCCCTTCATCAACCCGCCTGCGGTGACCACCGGCAGATCAACCTCCGCCACCAGCCGCCGCGTCAGGTCAAGGGCATTCAACCTTTCGTCTGGAGCTGCCGGATCAAAGATGCCGCGATGACCGCCAGCCTCCCAGCCCTGCGCCACCACCGCCTGCACCCCGGCGTCGCGGATCGCACGCGCCTCCGCCAACGATGTGGCGCTCGCCATCAGAAAGATACCCGCCTCTTTCAGTGCCAGTATCACATCCGGCGCAGGCAGGCCGAAATGAAAGCTGACCACCGCCGGGCGCTCTGCCAGCAGCATCTCCTGCATGTCCCTGTCCACCACAAAGCTGGTATATATTTCGCTCAAGGCCGCTGGCGCCTCCGCATCGAACCGGGCAAAGACCGGGGCGAGCAGATCCAGCCAGGCCGCCTCCCGCGCCGGATCCGTCACAGCGGGCTGGTGGCAGAAAACATTGACGTTGAATGGCCGCGCAGTCAGCGCCCGCGTCTGGCGGATCATCTCCCGCGCTTGCGCCACTCCAGAGGCGCCGATGCCCAGCGCGCCAAGCCCGCCTGCATTGCTGACCGCCGCCGCCATGGCAGGAGAGCTGACCCCCGCCATCGGTGCCTGAAAGATCGGCACCTCAAGGTCCAGTGCCCGGATAAGCTCCGTTGCAGCCATGCCATATGTCTCCCTATTTTGCCCCTCGGCCAGCAAAGCCGCAGTTTCATGCCCATGCAAGTAGAGAAAGCGAAACGCCCATCCCCCTTTGGCCGGAGCCGGTTCAAGGGCGCCGCAGCCGCCGCACCCTAGGTGCGGCCTGCCCTTGAGGCGGCTCTGGCCGCACACAAACTGGCTCTGGCGCCCAAAGGAGGGGCAAAGCCCTCCCTTTGGCGCCTCTCAGCCGTCCTTCGCGCCGCGCAGCGGCGCCACTCCGACGGAACGGGCCCAACGGAAAAGGCCGGATCTGGGATCCGGCCTTTTCAGGCGGGAGAACCCCGCCTTGCAGAATAATTCGCAGATCAGTTAATCGACACCAGCTCGATATCGAAAATCAAATCCTTGCCCGCCAGCGGATGGTTGGCATCAAGCGTAACCGTCGCTTCGTCCGCTTCGACCACGGTTACCGGCAGGACCTGGCCTTCCGGGGTCTGCATCTGCAGCTGCGTGCCCGGCTCCAGCGGAATGTCATCCGGAATACCTTCGCGCGGGATCGCCTGACGTGCGTCAGGGTTGGACGGACCGTATGCGTCATCACAGGCGATCTCGAGCGTCTTCTTGTCGCCCGCGACCATGCCCGGCAGACCGGCATCCATGCCGCCGATCACGTGACCGGCGCCAACGGTGAACTCCAGCGGATCACGCCCTTCGGAGCTGTCAAAGACGGTCCCATCCGTCAGTCGGCCCGTGTAGTGGATGCGCACGGTGTCGCCATTCTTTACCTCGGTCATGTGACCTCCAGTTCGTGTTCAGAATCTAAAGGGCCGGACCCTACAGGACCTGTTTGTGATGTAAACCCACGGCCCGGACCGCAGCAGAGACAATATTTGACCGCCATCCGGGCACCCTCGCGCAATTGTGACAGGTACAACTTCCCGCTTTGTTCCAAGCTGCCTCCTATGACAAAGTCGCGGCAACGGAGGACCCCATGCCCATCACCACCTGTGTATTCGACGCCTATGGCACCCTGTTCGATGTTGCCGCCGCCGCCCGGCAGGCCGCGGCTGAACCGGACTTCCCCCAGCTTCAGGGCACTTGGGCAACTCTGGCTGCGAACTGGCGCCAGAAGCAGATCCAATACACCTGGCTGCGCGCGGTAACCGGCGCCCATACCGATTTCTGGGAGGTCACCCAGAACGGGCTGGACTGGTCGCTGGAGGCCGCCGGTCTGGCCGGAGATGACGCCCTGCGCGAGCGGCTGCTGGCGCTTTACTGGGAACTTCAAGCCTATCCCGAGGTGCCCGCCATGCTCACCGCGCTGAAAGAGGCCGGTTTCAACACGGCCATCCTGTCCAACGGCTCGCCCGGGATGCTCGAAGGATGCGTGCAATCCGCCGGAGTGGGCGCGGTTCTGGACGATCTCCTGTCGGTCGAAAGCGTCGGCGTCTTCAAGCCGCATTCCAGCGTCTACGATCTGGTCGGCAAACGCTTTGACTGCGCATCCTCCGAGGTGCTCTTCGTCTCCTCCAACGGCTGGGACGCGGCGGCGGCCAGCGGTTACGGCTTCGAAACCGTCTGGGTCAACCGCGCCGGAGAACCGATGGACCGCCTGCCCTGGACGCCGCAGCACGTGCTGAATGATCTCACCACGATCCCGGACATCGCCAAGGGCTGATCCCCTCAATCCCAAAGGAGCACATCGCACCGATGCCAAATTTCACCACTTCGGATGGGCTGTCGCTCCACTACACCGACAGCGCGCAGGGTCAGGCCCTGCCGCTGATCTGCCTGCCGGGCCTTACCCGCGATGGGCAGGACTTTCGGTATTTTGCACCGCATGGCGCACGCTACCGGATGATCACGCTGGATGCGCGCGGGCGCGGGCAATCGGACCCCGACCCTAAGATCGCCAATTACAACGTCATGCGCGAGGCGCAGGATGTGATCGAGCTGATGGATTACCTGGGCCTGGAACAGGCGGCGATCCTCGGCACCTCACGTGGGGGAATGGTGGCCATGGTTCTGGCCGCCACCGCAAAGGACCGCCTTAGCGCCGTGGTGCTGAACGATGTGGGGCCGGAAATCCCTCAAGGTGGCATTGCCCGCATCATGGAATACGTCGGTCGCCGCCCCGCTGCAAAAACCTATGATAAGGCTGCGCAAACTCTGGCGGCTTTGATGGCACCCGCCTTCCCCGACGTGCCGCCCGCCCGCTGGCGCGAGGAGGTCGAGGTCTTCTACGACGAAACGCCGGATGGCCTTGCCCTGCGCTATGATCCACGCCTGCGCGATGCGCTGCTTGAGCAGGCCAAGGCTGGCCCGCCCCCCGATCTTTGGCCGCTGTTCATGGCGCTTGAAGGGCTGCCCTGCGGCGTGATCCGGGGCGCCAATTCCGATGTGCTGAGCCATGAGACCTATCTTGAAATGCAGCGCCGCCTGCCTGCCCTGCAGGCGGTAGAGCTGGACAATCGCGGCCATGTCCCGTTTCTGGACGAACCGGCTGCCCTCACCCTTATTCATTCCGTATTGGACCAGATTTGATGACTTCCATTTCCATGATCGAAGCCGCTGCACAGCGGCTTGATGGCCACGCCCGCAAGACACCGCTGCTATCCTCGCCCTTCCTCGACGAGGTTGCGGGCCGTCGCCTGCTGGTCAAACCTGAGTGTCTGCAACACACTGGATCGTTCAAGTTCCGGGGCGGCTGGGCAGCGCTCTCGGCAATGGACGAGGACACCCGCAAACGTGGCGTGCTGGCCTATTCCAGCGGCAATCATGCGCAGGGTGTAGCAGCCGCCGCGCAGGCCCATGGCGTCCCTGCCGTGATCATCATGCCCTCTGACGCGCCGCAGCTGAAGATCGACAACACCCGCGCCCTTGGCGCCGAGGTGGTGCTTTATGACCGCGCAGGCGAAAGCCGCGAAGAGATCGGCGCCCATTACGAGGAAACCCGCGGCCTGACGCTGGTAAAACCCTATGACGATCCGCAGGTGATCGCGGGCCAGGGCACCGTTGGTCTGGAGATCGCAGAGCAGGCCGCTGCCGAAGGCGTCACCTCGGGCGATGTGCTGGTCTGCTGCGGTGGCGGCGGTCTGACCGGCGGCGTGGCGCTGGCGCTTGAGGCGCGGGCGCCCGGTCTGCGGGTGCGCCCCGCCGAGCCGGAAGGCTTTGACGACGTGGCCCGGTCACTCTCAAGCGGGCAGGTCGAAAGCAATCCCGCCACCTCCGGCTCCATCTGCGATGCCATCCTGACGCCTGCGCCGGGGGAAATCACCTTTCCCATCCTGTCGCGCCTTTGCGGCCCCGGCATTGTCATCACCGAGGACGAAGCCCTGCACGCCATGGCGCTGGCATTCTTGCGGCTGAAGATCGTTGTCGAACCAGGCGGCGCTGCTGCCCTTGCCGCGGCCCTGTTCCACGGGGATGAGATCCAAGGCGATGCGGTGATCGCCGTGGCCACCGGCGGCAATGTGGATCCCGCGATGTTCATCCGCGCACTGGAGCAGCACGCCTAAGGCGGCACCTGTCCCTCCCCGACCTTTGCTTTACCTTCCCGTGCCTTCGCGGATATGGTGCGCCGCAAACGTGACGGGGAGAGATATCATGCAAATCGCGGATCTGGGCGATGTCCAGCTGCACTACCGTGTCGACGGCGATCCGGACGGCGCGCCCATCGTTTTTGCCAACTCTCTGGGCACCGACCTCAGGGTCTGGGACGCGGTGGTCGAACGCCTGCCTGCGGGTCTGAAGGTGATCCGCTATGACAAGCGCGGGCATGGTCTGTCCACCGTTCCGCCCGCTCCCTATTCCATGGGCGCGCTGGTACGCGATGCCGAGCGGCTCTTGGATCATCTCAATGTGCGCGACTGCGTCTTTGTCGGCCTCTCCATTGGCGGCATGATCGCACAGGGGCTGGCCGTGAAACGCCTCGATCAGGTGCGCGCGCTGGTACTGTCGAACACCGCCGCCAAGATCGGCACCGCCGAGATGTGGCAGGAACGGATCAAGGCGGTCGAGGAACAGGGCATCGAGGCGCTGGCGGACAACGTGATGGAACGCTGGTTCGGCAAGGATTTCCGCGCCACACCCGAACTCACCCTGTGGCGCAACATGCTGGTGCAGCAATCGCGCGCCGGTTACGCGGGCTGCTGCGCCGCTATCGCGGGCACCGATTTCTACACCCCCACCAGCGGGTTGCGTCTGCCCTGCCTTGGCTTTGCCGGGGCCGAGGATGGCTCTACCCCGCCCGATCTGGTGCGCGAAACCGTCGATCTGATCCCCGGATCGCAATTCCACCTGATCCGCCGCGCGGGCCACATCCCTTGCGTCGAAAAGCCCGATGAATACACCGAACGGCTGACCACCTTCCTCAAGGAGATCGGACACATTGGCTGACTTTCTGCTGATCCACGGATCCTGCCACGGCGCCTGGTGCTGGCGCGACCTGATCCCGGCGCTGGAGGCGCGCGGCCATACCGCCCGTGCCATCGACCTGCCCGGCCACAACGACGGGCGCGATCTGACCAGTGTCACGCTGGAGGAAACCGCCGAGGCGATCCTGATGGCCGCCGGGCCGGACACCATCGTGCTGGGCCATTCCTGGGCGGGTTTTCCGATCTCGGCCGCCGCAGAAAAGGAACCCAGCTGCCTGCGCGGGCTGATCTATCTCTGCGCCTATGTGCCAGTCTCGGGCCTTTCCATGATCGACATGCGAAAGCGCGGCCCGCGCCAGACGCTGGCCCATGCGGCGATCAAAGACGAGGACAGCAACAGCTATACCGTTGACCCCGCCGAGGTGCCGCGCCTGTTCTACCACGACTGCCCGCAAGAGGCGGTGGATTATGCGCTGGAACGCCTTTGCCCGCAGGCGATCCGTCCGCAGGACACGCCGCTGACCCTGGGCGCCAACTGGGACGGTACGCCCAAGGCCTATATCCGCTGTGCAAATGACCAGACCATTCCGCCGGAATATCAGGCCGATATGGTCAAGGACTGGCCCAAGGGCCGCGTACATGTGATGCAGACCTCTCATTCCCCGTTCTTCGCCGCGCCGGATGCGCTGGCGGATCTGCTCACCCAGATCGAAAAGGATCTCTGACATGGCCGGATCGGTCTTTGACAGCCAGCTTTATGGCGATCTTTTCCCGGCGGGCGATGCTGCGCGCCTGTTCAGCGACAGCGCCGAAATCCGCGCCATGCTGCTGGTCGAGGGTGCGCTGGCCAAGGCGCAGGGCGCGGCGGGCGTGATCCCTGCCGACAGCGCCGCCGCCATCCAGCGGGCGGTGATGGAAGTCGCGCTAGATCCCGGTGCGCTGCGCAAGGCCACCGGACAGAACGGCGTGCCGGTGCCCGCACTGGTCGCCGCCCTGCGCAGCGAGATGAACGCGCCGGAACATGCGCAATACGTGCATTGGGGTGCCACCTCGCAGGATATCATGGACACCGGCCTGATGCTGCGGCTGCGGCAAGTTCTGGCAGCGGTTGAAACCGATCTGAAAGCAGCGCTGACGGCGCTGGCCCGACTGGCCAAAGACCATGCCGAGCTGCCGATGCCCGCCCGCACCTATGGCCAGCATGCCACCCCGACCAGTTTTGGCTCCGTGGTCTCCGCCTGGGGCGCGCCACTGATCGCGCTTCTTGAAGAGCAGCCCGCCTTGCGTCAGTCCTGCCTGCTGGTCTCACTCTCTGGTGCTGCCGGAACTGCCGGGGCGCTGGGGCCCGAGGCGCCGCAGATCCGCACTGCCCTGGCCGAAGGCCTGTCTCTGGGCGATCCCGGACGCAGCTGGCACAGCGACCGAACCCCGGTGCTGCGCCTCACCGACTGGCTGGTGCGGGTCAATCTGGCGCTTGGCAAGATGGGTGAGGATTGCATCGCGCTGGTGCAGACCGGCATTCAGGAAATCCGCCTTGGCGGCGCAGGTGCCTCATCGACCATGCCGCAGAAACAGAACCCGGTTGCACCGTCAGCGCTGGTGGCGCTGGCGCGGCAGGGATCGGGGCTTCTCTCGGTCCTGCACGGCGCCGCCATGCAGCAGCATCAGCGCGACGGTGCCGCCTGGTTCACCGAATGGATGTGCCTGCCACAGATCGTGCTGGGCGCGGCCAGTGCCGCCGCCATGGCCAAGGAGCTGAGCGCCGGGATCACCCCCAACGCCGATGCCATGGATGCGGCGCTCGCCAGCGGTCTGGACATGATCCACGCCGAGGCGCTGAGCTTTGCCCTCGCCGCCAGCATGCCCCGACCGGAGGCGCAGGCCGCCGTCAAAAAGCTCTGCCTGGAGGCCAACGAGACCGCAACGCCACTCAGCACCCTTGCAGCGCGCACCTTTGCCGATCTGGACACAGAGGCACTGTTCGATCCGGTCCGGCAACTGGGACATGCCCCGGCGGAAGCCTTGCGTTTTGCCGAAAAAGCCGCCGAAATCTGCGGCCAGAATTAACCGGCAAAGAGACATCAGGATGCGGCGCGGGAAAGACGGTTTGGCAGAGGCTGTGCCCGCGTTCATGAAACGCAGGCACAACAGACGCGGGGCGGTGCCCTTCTGATGCGCCTGCCGCTGGTTTTTGTTCTGCTGACCGTGATGATCGATGCCATGGGCATCGGTCTGATCATGCCGATCATGCCCAGCCTGATTGTCGAGGTGCAGGGCGGATCGCTGGCAGATGCGGCCATCTGGGGCGGCGTTCTCAGCACCGTCTTTGCCGTGATGCAATTCCTGTTCAGCCCGGTGCTGGGCTCCTTGTCAGATGCAATTGGCCGCCGTCCCGTGCTGCTGGTGTCGCTATTCGTGATGGCGCTGGATTATCTGGTGATGGCATTGGCGGGGTCCTTGTGGCTGCTGCTGGCCGGACGCCTCATCGGCGGTATCACCGCCGCCACCCACTCCACCGCAGGCGCCTATATCGCCGATATCTCGAAACCGCATGAAAAGGCTGCGAATTTTGGCCTCTTGGGCGCGGGCTTTGGCGCTGGTTTCGTGCTTGGTCCGCTGATCGGTGGTCTGCTTGGCGAGATGGGCACCCGGGCGCCCTTTTATGCCGCCGCCGCCCTGTCAGCGCTGAACTTTGCCCTTGGCTGGTTCGTGATGCGGGAAACGGTCACCGACAAGACCCGCCGCGCCTTTGACTGGCGCCGCGCCAACCCCTTTGGCGCCTTTCGCGCCATGGCCCGCATTCCTGGTATTGCCAACCTTCTGTGGGTCTATTTCCTCTATTCCGTGGCGATCTACGTTTACCCGTCGATCTGGTCCTATTTCACCGCCGAACGGTTTGGCTGGGACACCAAGGTTATCGGCGTGTCACTGGCCATCTACGGCGTCTCGATGGCGCTGGTGCAGGGCTGGCTTTTGCGCCACTGCGTGCGCTGGTTCGGCGAGCGACGCACCGTGCTTTGGGGGCAGATCTTCGACTTTGTCGCCTTTGGCATTCTCGCCTTCATCACCAGCGGGTCGCTGGCGCTTGCGCTGATCCCGGTCTCGGCCCTTGGCGCGGTGGTGCAGCCCGCATTGCAGGGGATCATGTCCCGCGCGGTGGACGACAACCAACAGGGGGAGCTACAGGGGGTGATGACCGCCGTACACGCCCTGTCGATGATCATCTCTCCGATGATGATGACGCTAACCTTTGCCCATTTCACCCGCGCCGAGACCGCCATCTACCTGCCGGGGGCGCCGTTCCTGCTGGCGCTGGTGCTGATGTTGGGTGGGTGTCTGCTGTTCTTGCGCGCCAGCCGTTCCCACACGTAAACGCGCAATCTCCCCTGCAACTCTCCTCTTGCGACAATCAACTGTCCGGGTCACCGTGCGGAAAATGCACGGTCTAAAAAACACGGGCCAACGGGGAGAACGCACCATGCAAACCATCAAAGCCGCCGTCTGCCACGCCTTCGGCAGTCCGCTTGTCATCGAGGAGATTCAGCTGGCCGCCCCGCGCATGGGCGAGGTCGAGGTGACGCTGGATGCGGTGGCCATCTGCCACAGCGATATTTCCTATGCCGAAGGCGCCTGGGGCGGTCACCTCCCTGCCGTCTATGGCCACGAGGCGGCCGGAACGATCACCGCGGTTGGCGGCGGCGTCAACGGATTTGAAGTGGGGGACAGCGTTGTCGTCACCCTGATTCGCGCATGCGGCACCTGCCCCAGCTGCGCAGGCGGCAAGCCGACGATCTGCGAAACGCCCTATGACGGGGTTAAAAACGGCCCCCTCACCACCGCCGATGGCGGCCCGCTGGAACAAGCCATGGCTTGCGGTGCCTTCGCCGAAAAGGTGGTGGTCGATCAGCGCCAGATCGTGAAGATCCCCGACACCATGGCCAAGGATGTCGCCTCGCTGATTTCCTGCGGGGTGATCACCGGCGTTGGTGCCGCGGTCAATGCCGCCGGTCTGCGCCCTGGGCAGGACGTGGTGGTAATCGGCGCCGGCGGCGTTGGCCTCAACGCCATTCAGGGCGCCCGCATCGCAGGCGCCCGCCGCATTGTCGCCGTCGACATGAGCGAGGAAAAGCTGGAGGTTGCCAAGGAATTCGGCGCCACCCACGGGGTGCTCGGCAGCCAGGCCTCACCCTGGCGCGCCGCTTACAAAGCGCTTGGCGGCAAGGGGGCCGATGCGGTGCTGGTCACTGTAGGCGCCATCCCCGCCTATGATCAGGCCGTGCGCTATCTGGGAAGGGGCGGCAAGGCGGTGATGATCGGCATGCCGCATTCCGGCCAAAAGGCGGAATACGAGCCCGTCGTAATGGCCGCCATCGGTCAAGGCATGGTCGGCTCCAAGATGGGCGATGTGGTGATCCAGCGCGATATCCCCTGGATGATCGACCTTTACGATCAGGGGCGGCTCAAACTGGACGAGCTGATCTCCGGCCGCTGGCGCCTTGACCAGATCAACGAGGCCATCGCCGATACCAAGACCGGCTCAGCCCGGCGCAACGTCATCCTCTTCAACCACTAACGGCTGCCGCAGCCCAAAGGAGTCCTCCCATGAAGCTGCAGAACCTCGACATCATCGTCACCGCACCGCCTGCCCCGGGTTGGGGCGGGCGCTACTGGATCCTCGTTAAAGTGACCACCGACACCGGGATCACCGGCTGGGGCGAATGCTATGCCGCCTCGATCGGGCCGGACGCCATGAGCCATGTGATCCGCGATGTCTTTGACCGGCATATGGCGGGCGAGAATCCGGAAAACATCGAGCTGATGTTCCGCCGCGCCTATTCCTCGGGTTTTTCCCAGCGTCCCGATCTGACGGTCATGGGTGCCTTTTCCGGCTTGGAAATCGCCTGCTGGGACATTCTGGGCAAGGACAGGGACCGCCCGGTGCATGCACTGCTCGGCGGGCGGATGAACGATCGCATCCGCGCCTATACCTATCTTTATCCGCTGCCCCATCACGACATCGCCGCCTTCTGGACCTCGCCCGATATGGCCGCCGAAAGCGCCACCGAAATGGTGCTGAGGGGCTATACGGCGGTGAAATTTGACCCCGCAGGCCCCTATACGATGCGCGGCGGCCATATGCCCGCGATGCGCGACATCAGCCAGTCGGTCGCCTTTTGCAAGGCGATCCGGGAGGCGGTCGGCGACCGTGCGGATCTGCTGTTCGGCACCCATGGCCAGTTCTCGACCGCAGGCGCCGTACGGCTGGGCCAGACGCTGGAGCCCTATTCGCCGCTGTGGTTCGAAGAACCCACGCCCCCCGACAATATCGAGGACATGGCCCGCGTCGCCCGGCAGGTGCGCATCCCGGTTGCCACCGGCGAGCGGCTGACCACCAAGGCCGAGTTTGGCGCGGTGCTGCGTGCGGGCGCTGCCGAGATCCTGCAACCGGCGCTGGGACGGGCCGGCGGCATCTGGGAGATGAAGAAGGTTGCCGCCATCGCCGAGGCCTTCAACGCGCAGATGGCGCCGCATCTTTATGCTGGGCCGGTGGAATGGGCCGCGAATATACATCTGGCGGCCTCGATTCCGAATATCCTGATGGCCGAAACCATCGAAACCCCCTTCCACGACGCCCTGATCAAAGGGGCGATCCGCGTCGAAGAAGGCTTCATCCGGCCGCCCGAGGCCCCCGGTCTGGGCATCGAGGTGGACGAGGATCTGGCCCGCGCCAATCCCTTTACCGGTGATGATCTGCACCTCAACATGCAAGAGGCGCCCTGCGACTATGCCAAGGGAAATGCCTTTGCCGGAGGCGCCCCGCCGCTGCCCGAGTGACTCTGTTTCATCGATGGCTTGTGCAACAGGGACAAAATGGGGCATTATACGGTCCATCATTTATCGCAGGACCCCGGACACGTGACCATTCAGCATCCCGATACGATGTCGCCGGATACCCCGATCGACATGGCCCAGCGCGCCGCCGATGCCGCGTCTTTCCTTAAGACGCTGGCCCATGAAGGGCGGTTGATGATCCTGTGCCATCTCGGCACCGGTGAGAAATCCGTCGGCGAATTGGAAGCGCTGCTGAATATGCGTCAGGCCGCCGTCAGCCAGATGCTGGCGCGACTGCGCGACGAGGGGCTGGTCGAAACCCGCCGCGACGGCAAGACGATCTTCTATTCCCTGAAGGACCGGAACACCGAAGAGATCATCGCGCTGCTCTACCGCCAGTTCTGCGGCCCGGAATAAGCACCCACTGCGCCCGGCACCGAGCGGCCCACAGACGTCTCCATTCCAAGACTACACCGGATCAAACCCGCTGGGTTTGAGACCCACGGCACCTGACCCCGTTCGACAAGGACGCGGGTGCTCCCGTGCCTGTCAGATCCCTTGCCTGCGGCAAAGCCCCAGACACGCTTTGGGCGTGGCGCGGCTTCGCCGCGCCACGCCCAACTGGCACAGGGCATTCCCTGAATGGCCGAAACCAGGCGGGAGTGCCCCGCCTGCCTTTCAATGGTGGTTTCTCAGAACGCCCGGATCAGTCGTCCGCACGCACGGTCTGCCGTTGACGGCCCAGACCTTCGATTTCCAGCTCCATCACGTCGCCCGGTTTCAGATAGATCGGATCAGGCTTGATCCCCATGCCGACGCCCGGCGGGGTTCCTGTCGCGATCACATCGCCCGGATGCAGGGTCATCAACTGACTGAGGTGGGCAATGATTTCCGCCACCGAGAAGATCATCTTGCCGGTGGTGCCACTTTGCATGCGCTGACCGTTCACATCGCAGGACAGCGACAGGTTCTGCGGATCGGCAACCTCGTCCCGGCTCACCAGCCAGGGGCCGATCGGACCAAAGGTGTCACAGCTTTTGCCCTTGGTCCATTGCCCGGTCAGCTTGATCTGGAAATCCCGCTCGGACACATCGTTGACCACGCAATACCCGGCCACATAATCCAGCGCGTCTTCTTCGCTCACGTATTTGGCGGTCTTTCCGATCACCACGCCCAGTTCGACCTCCCAGTCGCCGGCGACCGAGCCGCGCGGCAGCACCACATCGTCATTGGGGCCGACAATGGCCGAGGTCGCTTTCATGAACAGGATCGGATGTTCGGGGATCGGCATCCCGGCCTCTTCGGCGTGGTCCGAATAGTTGAGACCGATGCAGAGGAACTTGCCCACGCCGCCGACGCAGGGCGCCAGGTCCACATCGCCTTCGACCACTGGCAGGGCCGCCACATCCAGTGCCGCCATCTTCGCCAGCGCGGCATCATCCAGGGTTGCGCCTGTGATATCCTCTACATGATCCGACAGATCGCGGACCGTTCCATCGGCCGCCAGCATCCCCGGACGCACAGTGTCTCCCACGCGATATCGCAGCAGTTTCATTCTATTCTTCCCGTCTTGTTGGTTGTCTTCGTCAGATCAGCTCGACACGTAGCCGGCCACCACCTGCAACAGCTTAAAGGCCGTCGCGGCGTCGTTTTCCACCACGGCGAGGAACTCTTCCTCGCCGATACGCAGACAGGTCAAATCCGTCTGCGCGATCATGCTGAGCGCACGGGGCTCCTTGCGGATCAGCCCCAGTTCCCCGACCAGCCGCCCCGGGCCAACCGTGGCAATCAACCGGTCCTCTTCGCCATCCTGTGGCAGGAACAGCCCCGCTTCGCCTTCGGTGATCATATAGGCACCGTCGCTGGCATCGTCGTCTTTCAAAAAGACCGCATCGCCCGCCTTGGCCTCGTACCAGCGCGCGCCAAAGGCCAGCAGCCGCAGCTGACGCCGGTTGAGACCTGAGAAAAGCTCTGATTGTTCCAGCGCCCGCAGTTTTCGCGCCAGATCCTGGCTGGCGGCGCTGTCGGCCACGGCGGCCTCCTGCATCTGGTCGCTGACCAGCCGCCCCTGGCGCAACTGGTAGAAAACATCGAAGACTTCGGAGCGTTCGAAATCGCTGTCGAGATAGACCAGCGTCGTCTCCGGCAGCAGCTTGCGCAGGTTCTTGTGCACCGAAACGCGGGTTTCCAGATCGTAACTCGCCAGCGCCGATTCCAGGATCAGGATATCGGGCCGTTTGATCGTCGCACGGGCAAAGGCCAGCGGTTCGGCAAAACTGGCAGGCAGGCCCTGCCCGCCCAGCGCCACCGGCAGATCAAAGATCAGTTCGACCACCATGTTGCGGGTGCCATTTTCCACCAGCACGTCCGACACCAGCTTGCGCAGCTCGTCACCGCGGGCGCCGGCAGTATCGGAGATCTTGCCGAACATGGCGTTCTCCATCACCGTCAGACCGGGAGCAAAGCTGCTGTCGTCGATACGGACAAAGATGTCCTCAAGCGTTTCCATCAGCTCGTCCGCGTGGCTACGGCGGAACTGCAGGATGCGGTCCTGCATTTCCTGACTGAAGGCCGGGCCGATCTGCTCGGCTGAGATGCTGAAGGGCACGATCAGCATCTGCGCCAGCTCGTCCCGGTCCAGCGCATCGACGCCCTTGCTGCGGGTCTTGTCCACCAGCGCAAGCGCCGCCTCATAGGCCGACGGTTCCAGCCCCAGTTTGCGGAACAGCGGATGGCCGGTACCATCGATACCAAAGATCTGCCGCAGCATGTCCACCACGTCCTGTGTCAGCGTCACAAGGTCGGTGTCCAGCTTCAGCTCGCGCAGCCGGTCCAGAAAATTGACGTGGCGTTTCAGCACCGCTTCGGTGATCGGCTCGCGCAGGGTGGCATACAGCAGGTTTTCCGCCACCGGCAGCGCAGGGTTATAGCGGTCTGGTGCAAAGAAATGCGCTTGCGCCTCCAGTCCAGCCTTTTCAATGGCCGCCTGCACCTTGGGGCGCAGCTCGATCAGGCTGGCGGTCAGGCGCGGATGCGCGTTGCTGTCGAATTTCTGGTCCATGCCGCGCCGGAACAGGGCGGTATCGGTGCCGATGCCCGACACCAGTTGCACCCACCAGTCGCGCAATTCCGCCTCGGTCGAAAAACCCGCAAGCGATGGGTCCAGCCAGGCCGCATCGTAGGGGTCGGGACTGTTGCCCGCCCTCAACGCCGCATCCAGCTGCAACATGTCGCGGGCCTCACCCTGCGGGCGTTGCCGCATCGGCATCATGACGTTGTCCCCGAAAGAGCCCCGAAACAGAACCGGCCGCGAGGTCGCATGACCGATGCGCGAAGCAACGATGGCCTGATGCACCTCGCGCAGATCAAAGGTTGCGACCGTCACGGCGCCCGCCGCAGGCAGCACTTCACGGGTCAGCAATTCGGCCATGGCGCGGCGGTCTTCCTCGGACGGGGCGGCAATGCCGATGACCTTCCCGGCAGGCAGCGTGGCGGTAAGATCCTCCAGCACAAGATTGCCATCGGCGTCGCGCACGCTGACGTCTTTCAGCTCGATATCGCCCTTGAGGCGCGGAATATCGTCAGGTTCGCCGGTCATCAGCGCTTCATCGACCATGCCCGGCGGCGCGAAACGTTCCAGGATCACCTCCCAGCGCAGCGACATGTCCTGCGTCTGGTTGTAATAGGTCAGCAGTTCCTTCCAGGGCGAGGCGATATCCTTGTACGCCGCCAGCGCCGCCACCAGCGCGCCCAGCGACACCTTGCCCTGCAGCACCAGAAAGCCGCCCACGGCGTAAAAGAAGAATGGCGTCAGCTGGGTGATGAAGTTGTTGAGGAACTTCATGAAGAATTTTTTCTGGTAGATATCGAAACGGATATCATAAAGCCGCCCCAGCCGGTCGGTGATCACCGCCATCCGGTAGCGCCAGCCGCCATTGATGCGCAGCGTGGCGGCACCTGCTGCGCTTTCGCCGATTTCCGAGGCCAGCGCCCGCACCTCTTTGATGCGTTCCTTGTTCAGAAGGTTGATGCGCCGCTGCAGCATCGGGATCAACCAGCCCTGAAGCGGGATCAGTGCCACGGCGGCCAGACCGAACCAGAAGCTTTGCACAAACAGGAAATAGAGGATGGTCAGCATTTGCCCGGCCTGCAACACCGGCTGGCTGACGGCATCGCCCATCAGACCGCCCATCGGCTCGGATTCCGATGTCACCATCGACACCAGTTCGCCCTGGCTGACCCGTTCGAAATAAGGCTGCGGGAACCGCAAAACGCGGGCGATCAGCTGATAGCGGAACCGGCGCAACATCCGTTCGGCCAGAACCCCCTTCATGGTGTTGATCCGCATTTTCAGCAGACCGTGCATCAGCACCGACACCAGAAAGGCCACACAAAGAATCCACAGGAAAGTCAGCTTATCGAAGGAATACCCCAACACCGCAATCGTGTCGGTCTCGGCACCAATGGCATCGTTGATAATACGCTTGGGCAGTTCCAGTGTCAGGTACAAAAGCGGAAACAGGCAGGCCGTGACCACCAGAAGCACGAGCTGATCACGTTTGGAATACTTCCAGATAAAACGGAACAAAGAACGTTCTATGAGACAGCTCCGGATAGGCGTCTGAAATTCGGTACAGCATATGCCTAGCGCGGTTTACCTGTGACAGGCAATGGCAACTGCACCAAAGCCCGTTTTGGCCTGTCGTCGCGGCACTAGGGCACGCAGCATTTGCCATGGCGGCAAAAAAACGTAAGGTTCCCGGACAGTATAGATGACAGGGGACTGTTTTGCCGGAGCATACCGGAACATTATTGCTGCTGCTCTGCCTGATGCAGGTCAAACATATGTTCGCAGATTTCTTTCTGCAGACACCAAAGATGCTGTCGGGGCGCGGCGAATACCTGCACAGCGGTCGTGCGCAGCATGCCGGAGTTCACACGCTGGGTTCCATTCTGGTCTTCGTGCTGATGGGCGCGCCCGTCCTGTTCATCCTGATCACCTGCGTGCTGGAATGGATCGTGCATTTCAACATCGACTACTGCAAGGCGCGCTATTCCGACAGCAAGCAACTGACGCCGCAGCAGGCGGCTTTCTGGCGCGCTGCCGGTACCGATCAGGCGCTGCACCAGCTGACCTATATCGCCATGGCCGCCGCTTGGCTGAAATACGCGACCTAGGGCACAACCGGCCTAAGGTACAACCGGTCTGTCCCGCTTGATCGTGCGCAGGACCACGTTGGTCTGGGCGCTGGCCACCGCAGGCAGGCGGAACAGGAACTCTTCCAGAAACCGATTATAGGCCTCCAGATCCGGCGCCAGAACCCGCAGGTGATAATCCGACTGGCCGGTGGTCGCAAAACACTCCTGCACCAGCGAATTGTTCTCAACCGCGCGGATGAACTCCTTCAGCTTTTCCGGATCATGCCGCGTCAGCTGCACATGCACCATGGCGTGAAAGCCAAGCCCCATGGCCGCCGCATTCACCACCGCGCCATAGCGTTCGATCACACCGGCCTCTTCCAGCGCGCGCACCCGCCGCCACAGGGCAGAAGGAGACATGCCTACCGCCTCGGCCAGATCCGCATTGGAAATACGCGAATCCTCCTGCAACAGGGTCAATATACGGCGGTCGCGGTCGTCCAGCTTCATTGTAACGGTTATCCAGTTCAAAATAGCGATCAACACCGGTTAATTTATCCACAAATTGCCAAAACGCCAGTAGATGCGGCAAAATTTTCCGCCCTAAATGGATTATCCTTTCGCGATCACAGACTATCCGCGCGAGGACTCCCCGATGACCAAGCTGAGCCACGACTTCCGCAGCTACCAGCTCGATGACCGTTACGAGATGACCAAGGGCCGCGTGTTCCTGACCGGCACGCAGGCGTTGGCGCGGATCATGCTGGACCAGTCCCGCCGCGATCAGAACGCCGGGATGAACACCGCCGGTTTCGTTTCGGGCTATCGCGGCTCGCCTCTTGGCGCCGTCGATCTGGAATTCTGGCGCTCTCGCAAGCGGATGGAAGAGGCCAAGGTCAAATTCATGCCCGCCGTGAACGAGGATCTGGGCGCCACCGCCGTTCTGGGCGCGCAGCAGGCGGTTCTGGATCCCCATTGCGAGGTCGAGGGCGTCTTTTCCATGTGGTACGGCAAGGGGCCGGGCGTCGACCGTTCTGGCGATGCACTGAAGCATGGCAACGCCTATGGATCGTCCGAAAAGGGCGGCGTGCTGGTGGTGGCAGGCGATGACCACGGCTGCGTCAGCTCCTCGATGCCGCACCAGTCGGACGTGGCCTTCATGGCCTGGTTCATGCCGGTGCTGAACCCGGCGGATGTCTCCGAATTCCTGACATTTGGCGAATACGGCTTTGCCCTGTCGCGCTATTCCGGCACCTGGGTCGGCTTCAAGGCCGTGTCGGAAACCGTGGAAAGCGCGCGGTCCGTGGAATTGCAGCCGGACCGTGAATTTGTTCTGCCCGAGCTGCCGCCCTACCCCGGCGGGCTGCACATCCGCCGCGCCGATCTGCCCTCGCCCGAGATCGAAACCCGCATACAGGCCAAGATCAAGGCGGTGCGCACCTTTGCCGAGGCCAACCCGATCGACCGGCGCATCTATGACGTCGAGGATGCCAAGTTCGGTTTCGTCACCACCGGCAAGGGGCATCTCGACCTGATGGAGGCGCTGCGCCTTCTGGGTCTGGACGAGGCCGCCTGTCGCCGACTGGGTATCGACATCTACAAGGTAGGCATGGTCTGGCCGCTGGCCCGCCCCGAGGCGCTGCGCTTTGTGAACGGCAAGGAAGAGGTACTGGTCGTAGAGGAAAAACGCGGCATCATCGAAAGCCAGTTCAAGGAATATTTCTACGACTGGCCTGGCGACAAACCCAAGAAAATGGTCGGCAAATACGACAGCGCGGGCGAGCCGCTGATCCCATGGACCGGGGAACTTAGCCCGCTGATGCTGGCGCCCATCGTCGCCGCGCGTCTGGATGCCTTCTTCCCGGAAGAAAACCTGCCCGCCAAGGCCGCCGCGCTGACCGCTGAGCCGCCCAAGCTGATCAACGTGCCCGGCGCCACCCGCACGCCCTATTTCTGCTCGGGCTGCCCGCACAACACCTCGACCAAGCTGCCCGAGGGCTCCAAGGCATTCTCCGGCATCGGCTGCCACGTCATGGCCAGCTGGATGGACCGGGAAACCGCAGGCTATGCCCAGATGGGCGGCGAAGGTGTGCCATGGGCGGTGGCCTCGCAGTTCAACGGCGGCAAGCATGTGTTCCAGAACCTGGGCGAAGGCACCTGGTATCACTCGGGCAGCCTTGCGATCCGGCAGGCGGTCGCGGCAAAAACCAACATTACCTACAAGATCCTCTATAACGACGCGGTCGCCATGACAGGTGGTCAGCCGGTGGACGGGCCGGTCAGCGTTTCGGGCATCGCCCAGACCTGCCGCGCCGAAGGCGTGGACCGCATCGCACTGGTCTCGGACGATATCGGCAAGTTCAACCACGCCGATTTCCCCGCCGGAACCTCGTTCCACGACCGGGGCGAAATGGACGCGGTACAGCGCGAGTTGCGCGAGATCCCCGGTGTCACCGTGCTGATCTATGAACAGACCTGCGCCACCGAGAAACGCCGCCGCCGCAAGCGCGGCAAGATGGAAGACCCGAAGAAATTCGCCTTCATCAACGATCTGGTCTGCGAAGGCTGCGGCGATTGCTCGGTGGAATCCAACTGCCTGAGTGTAGAGCCGAAAGAGACGCCCTTTGGACGCAAGCGCAAGATCAACCTCTCCTCCTGCAACAAGGATTTCTCCTGTCTCAACGGCTTTTGCCCCAGCTTTGTCACCGTTGAGGGTGGCGAGCGGCGCAAGAAGCAGCCCGCCGGTCTGGATGCAGACCAGCTGACGGCCCGCCTGCCCGCCCCGGACCTTCCCTCCCTCGCCGAGCCGTTCGATCTGCTCGTCACCGGGGTGGGCGGCACAGGCGTTGTGACCGTCGGCGCGCTGATCACCATGGCCGCGCACCTTGAGGGCAAGGGATCCAGCGTGCTGGACTTCACCGGCTTTGCGCAGAAATTCGGCACCGTCCTCAGCTATATCCGCCTGTCGAACGCGCCCGAAACGCTGAACCAGGTGCGTATCGATCAGGCCGCCGCCGATGCGGTGATCGGCTGCGATGTGGTGGTGTCCTCCGCCCCCAAGGCCTCGGCCCATTATCGCGCGGGCACCAAGGTGGTGCTGAACCGCGCCGAAATGCCCACCGGCGATCTGGTGCTGCGCCGCGATGCCGACCTGATGACCGGTCTGCGCGAAAAGGAGATCGAGGCGGTGGTTGGCGCCCAGAACCTATCGGGCTTCAATGCCAACGAGGCGGCCGAGGCGCTCTTGGGCGATGCGGTTCTGGCCAATGTGATGATGCTGGGCTTTGCCTGGCAAAAGGGGCTGGTGCCGGTCAGCGGTGCGGCCCTCAGCCAAGCAATCGAACTCAACGGCGTGGCCATCGACAAGAACCACCTCGCCTTTGCTATCGGTCGCGCCATGGCGGTGGATCCCGCGCTTGTCAGCCAGTTCTACGACGAAACCCCGGAAGAGGCTGAAACGCTGGAGCAGATGATCGACCGGCGCGCGGCCTTCCTGACCGAGTATCAGGACGCTGCCTATGCAGAGCGCTACCGCAACATGCTGGACCGGCTGCGCAGTTCCCTGCCTGCGGACGTGCAGGACGATCTGGTGACGCGCGCGGCAAAGTCGCTGTTCAAGCTGATGGCCTATAAGGATGAATTCGAAGTCGCCCGCCTGCTGACCGCAGACAGTTTCAAGGAGCAGATCGCGTCGGAATTCGACGGCAACTATTCAGTCAAATACCACCTTGCCCCGCCGCTGCTGGCGCGTGGCAAGGACAGCCGGGGCCGCCCGAAGAAAAGCGCCTTTGGCGCCTGGCTACGCCCGGCCTTGTCGGTGATGGCCAAGGCCAAGGGCCTGCGTGGCAGCGCGTTCAACCCCTTTGGCTATCACGCCGAGGCCCGCCTGCACCGCGACCTTCTGGACTGGTACGAGGCGGCGATGACCAAGGTCGCACGTGCCTATGGCGCGGACCGGCACGACACCTGCGCCGACATCCTGGCAGCACCGATGGAGATCCGGGGCTATGGCCCAGTCCGCATGGAGGCCGCCGCCAAGGTGCGCCAAGTGGTCGACCAACAGCTCGGCCAGCTCTGAGTGCCGTCTCTCCCGATCAAGGGCGCGCCTGCCTCTGCGCAGCGCGCCCTTTTTTGATCCAAAACTCTTGCTTATCCAGCACAGCTTTCCACTGCCCCGGATTGAAAACGCCTCTCCCATCGGGCTGCACAGTGCGACCGATTGCGGCCAGTGCCGGATTGGCAATTGTAAAAGTAGCCACAGAAATGCATAATTTTCGAACGATGGGTGACTTCGTTCCGATAAGGACGCAACGCGCCTTGGGAAACCGGCCAAGCAGTGCCGGGACACGCACACCAGACGGTTCGGAAAGGGCCTGCCTGTATGCCAACTGAAATGAACATCCTTCTGGTCGAAGACAGCGACCTGGATGCGATGATCCTGGAACGTACTTTGAAACGGCTTGATCTTCCGGCAACCGTCGTGCGGGCGCGTGACGGCGTCGAAGCACTGGATATCCTGGCGGGCACAGCCCCGGGAATATCAATCGAAAGCCCGTTCCTTATCCTGCTGGATATCAATATGCCGCGCATGAACGGCCATGATTTTCTGAGCGCCCTGCGCGCCAACCCGGACACGGCAGATCAGATCGTCTTCATGTTCACCACATCAGACAATCACGCGGACATTGCCGAGGCTTATAAGCACAATGTCAGCGGATATTTCATCAAGCCCCAAGGTGCGGCCGAGCTGAAGACGCTGCTGACCTCTCTTTTCCGGTTTTGGGAGATTTGTCAGCCGCCTGTGCCCAGCCCCGCCTAGGCGATGGCCACCGGACCCGGCTGCTTCAGACGTCCCAGTATCTTTCCGTGTAGACGGCGAATTCTTCCAGCTCCTCCGGCAGGGGTTCTTTGCCGGTGAAGACCCGCAGGTAATGAGGCGTCATCTGCAACCGTTCCTTATGGCTCTCGTTCGGCTCCGCCATGTCATAGCCAAGCTGCATGTAGTAAAGAACCTTGGCCCGGGTCTTTGCCTCCAGCTCCGGATAGCCATAGCGGGAGAACATGTCGCTAAGCGCTTTCACCCGCCGTGCATCGGAACGGTCCAGCAGGCTGCGCACCTTGCCCGAGCGCCGCGCCCAGTCCCGCACCGCGAAATCGAGCGCGGTATTGAACAGATCCGGGTTGGCAATGCAGTGAAAGACGTTCAGCACCGCACCCGTGATCGCGGCGGCAGGGGCTTCGGTCTGGGCAACCATCGCGGCGGTATTGGTCTGCTCCCACGTCTGCAACAGCGCATCCAGCAGATCCTGCCGCGATTTGAAATACCAGTAGAAGGAGGAACGCGACACGCCCATGCGCTCGGCCAGGGCCAGCACCTTGACCTGCTCAACCCCGTGGCTGATCAGCACATCCATCGCCACATTCAGCCAGTCGGCCCGGGTAACCTTGACGTTGCCGGTCAGGGGTTCGGCGGTGGGATCATCCCGGTGCAGGATCGGTTTGGGGGGCATGGACAGAACACCTCGTGACGTGCGCCAATCAGGGCACCAAACATCCTGCGGCGCCCACCGCGCCTTGTCCACCGCATTTGACGGTGTTGCGACATTTGTCTCAGTTTAAGGCCAGGGCACCTGGGCTCTCGAAATCGTGTCCGTCCATCGCGCGGGCCCGCACCGCCTGCAAATGAACGGTCATTGAGCCCCCACATTATGTATGCGAGCCTTCACGCTGAGACGGTTTCGAAGGTGACATGAAATGAGCAATGCCTGCACAGTGCGATGCTGCGAGAACATCCGCGGTCATGCCATCTGCCACCGCAAGGGAAACGAGACTACCCGCCCGATTGCCTTGGAGAAAAACCAATGAGCGTGACAGTCCGAGCGTTCAGGGCAGAAGATGCAGAGGCGTTCCGCACTCTTCACCGGGCCTGCCTCGCGTATTACCAGATTGCCCCGGCCACCCATGATCAAGAAGAGCGGGTGCTTGCACTGCTCCGCGCCGAAAGGCACATGGCGTGCCATCTGGCCTTTGATGGCACCCAGCCCGTCGGGTTCGCCACATGGGGACTAAGCTTCCCGGCAGGCCCGGGCATATCGTTGGTGATGAAAGAGTTATTTGTTTCACCGAGCGCACGACAGAAAGGTGTCGGAAAAGCATTGTTATCCGCCCTCATCGATGTGGCACGTCGCGAGGGCTGCACCCGTTTTGACTGGGCCACAGACGGCACCAACGAAGGTGCCCAACGATTCTACAAGGCGCTTGCAGCACCGAAAATGGCAAAGCAGAGTTATCGCGTAACCGACACGGAATTTGACGCTTTTCAAGCGCGAATAGGGCGCAAGTAGCGCGTGATTAATTCTGATATTGGCTCCGAACTCGGGCTGTCAGGACGTGCCATCGCTGCGCGCGACCTCCTCCTCTGCCCTCCCGGCCTACAACTGCGAACTTGGACGCTCCCGAATGGCCTCTTGCCAGGCCAGCGTGGCCGTGTTGGCTTCGGGCACGCGCATCTTGATCACGCGAGCAAAATCAACAAAGACGAAGGCCGAGATATCCGCCAGCGTGAAATGATCAGTGGCAAGGAAGGGGCTGTCCTGCAGACGCTCTTCCAAGAGATCAAAGAACCGTGCAGTCCGCGCCTGTCCGCGTTCGGCCAGCTCAGGGATCTGGGCATAGTGATCAGGGCCCGGAATGGCGCGGTTTTCAAACGCCGGGTGGCTGTTGCGCAGCGCCTCGGCCACGGGGGCACCGCCCTGCTGTTCCACGATGGCATTCCACATCAGCACCAGGCCTTTTTCATCGGCGGTGCGTCCCATCAACGGCGGTTCCGGATGCGCCGCCTCCAGATAGGCGGCAATGCCAAGGTTCTCGGTCAGGACAGTGCCCGTATCAGTGACCAGAACCGGGATCGTCGCGCGCGGGTTCACCGCCAGAAAGGCCGCGTCCAGCTGCTCACCCTTGGCGATGGAAATGTCATGGGTTTCAGGGCTCAGCCCTTTCTCCGCAAGAAACATCCGCGCCCGACGCGGGTTCGGCGCGGTGGAGCAATCGTAGAAAATCATGGCGGCCTCCCTCTGTTACTGCCAGCCTAGGGGCAGGGCAGCACGTGAGGCCAGCATGACGGAGCGTCGCGCGGATCAGGAGTCGCGGCGGTAGATGAAGCAGCGCCCCTCGACCGCGTCCGGCGGCAGGGGCATTTCGCGCAAGCTGTCAAAATACATCCGGTCCGAGGACACCATCATGCCGCCCACCGCCAGCAGCGGTTCGATGAGCGGCGACACCAGCCGGGCAAAGGCATCGTTCTTGGCGCGGTTGTGACCGCCCAGATCCGCGTGGATCAGACTGGCGGTCGCACCGAACCGTTCCACGGCTGCCGGTAGCGTTTCACGCACATCGCCAAGGATCGTCAGATCCTCGGGCGGGGTGCTGTCAGGATGCGAGGCAACAGCGCGTTCGAAGACATAGATATCCCGGCCGGTGATATTGTGCTTCATGTGGTGGTAGGTGCGCCCGTTCCCAAGCCCCAGCTCAAAGACCGGGCCGCTCATACCAGCGGTTTCGGCAATGGCGTAATCCAGACAGGCACGCTGGGACACCATGCGATCGATAAAAAGGTCCAGACGGGTGATCATGTTACGGTCTCCTTGCACGCCATGGCCGCACGGCGGCCAATCCCGTGCAGATGTGTCAGACTTTTACGCAAATGTGTAGCGAATAGCGAAAACGGCTCGAGCGCCTTCACAATTGCGTAAAGACCCCACCGGCGCGTCATATTTCCCGCATCTGGGGCTGCTATCTGCGAATGGGGTTTGACTAGTGCCCGTAGGCCGCGCGATGGTGGGGAAAAAAACAGGGAAACGGGAAGATCATGAAGAGACATCACCGGACCTCAGACGGGTTGAACTGAATGGCGCCGCTGTTGTCAGTCGAGGGCCTCAGCATCGGCTTTGGCCGGGATGAAGCTGTCGTGCGCGATGTTAGTTTTGACGTTGCCCCCGGCGGCACCCTGGCGCTGGTCGGGGAAAGCGGGTCCGGCAAGACGATCACCTGCCGCGCCCTGCTGCGCATTCTGCCGCGCGCGGCGCAGATCCGCTCGGGCCGCGTGATCCTGAATGGCGGTGATGCGCCGCTGGATCTGTGCTCGATTGGTGAGCGGCGCATGCGGGATGTGCGCGGCAACCGTGTCGCGATGATCTTTCAGGAGCCGATGCGCTCCCTGTCGCCGCTGCACCGGATCGGCAACCAGGTCTCCGAAGTGTTGTGGCTGCACGAAGGAAAGAGCGAAGCCGCTGCCCGCAAGGAGGTTCTGGAGTGTTTCGAACGGGTCGGTTTTCCCGAGCCGCAACGCACCTATGACTCTTATCCCTTTGAATTGTCCGGGGGCATGCGCCAGCGCGCGATGATCGCCATGGCGATGGTGGCCAAACCCGATCTTCTGATCGCGGATGAGCCGACCACGGCGCTGGATGTGACAACGCAGGCACAGGTTCTGGGCCTGATGAAGGAATTGCAGCGCGATACCGGCATGGCGATGATCCTCGTGACCCACGATCTGGGCGTCGTTGCCAATATGGCCGAGGACGTGGTGGTCATGCACAAGGGCCGGGTGATGGAGGCAGGCCCTGCCGGGCCGATCCTATCGGATCCGGCCCATGCCTATACCCGGGCGCTGATCAATGCCGCGCCCAAGATCCCCGCCGCCGCGCAGGCCGTGCCGCCAGAACCCAAGGAAGATCTGATCCTTGAGCTGAAAGCAGTCTCCAAGACCTATACCCTGCGCGCCGGAAAAGGCTGGGCGGCCCCCACCTTTATCCACGCCTGTCGCGGGGTTGATCTGAAACTGCCACGCGGCAAGACGCTGGCCATCGTCGGCGAAAGCGGCTCTGGCAAGACCACCGCCGCCCGCATCGCATTGGGGGCCGAACCGCCCGATCCCGGCGGCGAGGTTCTGTTCCGCCCCGATCCGGATGGAGAGACCGTCAAGGTTCACCAGATGGACCGCGCCGCCCGCACCGCCTTTCAGCGCGAGGCGCAGATGGTGTTTCAGGATCCCTATTCCTCGCTCAGCCCGCGCATGCGCATTTCGGACACCATGACCGAACCGCTGGAAATCCACGGCATCGGCACCCCCGCCGACCGCCGCGACAAGGCCGCGATGATGCTGAAGACCGTCGGCCTTGGCCCCGAGATGCTGCAACGCTATCCGCATGCCTTTTCCGGCGGCCAGCGCCAGCGCCTGTCGATTGCCCGCGCGATGATGCTGGATCCATCGCTGATCGTCTGTGACGAGCCGACCTCGGCGCTGGATGTGTCGGTGCAGGAACAGATCCTGCGGCTGTTGGAAAACATTCAGGAACAGCAGGGGCTGTCCTATCTTTTTATCAGCCACGACCTGGCGGTGGTGGCGCGGATCGCCGATGAGGTCGCCGTGATGCGGCGCGGTCTGGTCGTCGAGCAGGCGCCGCCGCAGACGCTGTTCCACAACCCCCAGCATCCCTACACCAAGGCGCTGATCGCAGCGCAGCCGGAACCCGACATCGACCGCCCGATCAATCTGGATCTGGTGTCGCAAGGCGCCGGCGCGCCGGACAGCTGGCCCGAACATTTCAGATTCACAGGAGCCGAGGCCCCGCCTCTGGTCATCCTGGAACCCGGACATAAGGTACGTTGCCATGTTTAACGCCCCGAAAACCGCGACAAAACGAAATGCCCTGAAACCCATACTTGCCATCGCGGTGGCCGCACTGCTGACACCGCTTGCCGCGCTGGCAGGCACGCTGCCCACCCCGCAGGAAAGCGCCTTCTGGGAACAGGAGGTCGCCTCTGGCAACCTGCCCCAGGCGGCAGAACGCCTGCCGGATGCGCCGCTCGTGGTCAATCTGGAGGCCAAGGGCCGCGCCTTTGGCGTGCAGGGCGGTGCGCTCAACACCATGGTGACCCGGTCGAAAGACATCCGCCAGATGGTGGTCTATGGCTACGCGCGGCTGGTCGGTTATGATGCCGATTACAAACTGCAATCGGATATCCTGCTGGGCTATGAGGAAGAGGACAACAAGCGCTTTACCCTGCACCTGCGCCCCGGGCATCGCTGGTCGGATGGATCCCCCTTCACCTCGGCCGATTTCGAATACTGGTGGAAGGACATCGCCAACAACCCGCTGCTCAGCCCCGCCGGGCCGCCGGAATTCATGCGCGCCGAGGGCGAATTGCCAGAGGTTACATTCCCGGATGAAACCACAGTCGTCTTTGAATGGCAGAACCCGAACCCGAGCTTCCTGCACCATCTGGCGCAGGCGCGCCCGCCCTTCATCTACCGGCCCTCGGCCTATCTGAAGCAGTTCCACGCCGATTTCGCCGACCCGGCCAAACTGGCCGAGGAAGTGGATTACGCCCGCGTCAAAAGCTGGGCGGCGCTGCACAACAAATACGACAACATGTACAAGTTCGACAATCACGAGCTGCCCACCCTGCAGCCGTGGATGAACGCGACGGCGGGCAAGAAGATCCGCCACTTGTTCGTGCGCAACCCCTATTACCACCGGATCGACGCCAAGGGCGTACAGCTGCCCTATATCGACACGGTGGAAATGGAGATCGTCTCGGGCGGGCTGGTGGCTGCCAAAGCCAACGCCGGAGAGGCAGACCTTCAGGCCCGTGGTCTGGGTTTTCGTGACATTCCGATTCTGCGCAAGGGCGAAGCCGACGGCGGCAACTACCGGACCTTCCTCTGGGGCACCGGCACTGCCTCGCAGATCGCGATCTATCCGAACCTCAACGTGAATGATCCGGTCTGGCGCGCGCTGCTGCGTGACGTACGGGTGCGCCGCGCCCTGTCGGTCGCCATCAACCGCGCCGCCATCAACAAATCGCTCTACTTCAAACTGGCCAAACCCGGCGCCATGACCGTGCTGGAAAAAAGCCCGTTCTTCGATCCCGCCCTGCGCGAGGCCTGGGCCCAGTTCGATCCCGATCTGGCAAATCAGCTGCTGGATGAGGTCGGGCTGACCGAAAAGGATGGCTATGGCATCCGCCAACTGCCCGACGGCCGCCCGATGGAGCTGATCGTGGAAACCGCCGGTGAGCGGCAGGAGGTCGAAAACGCCCTGCAGATCATCACCGACGACTGGCGCGATGTTGGGGTGAAGCTGGTGATGCGCCCGCTGGATCGCGACATTCTGCGCAACCGGGTGTTCTCCGGCACCACCGCCGCCTCGGTCTGGTATGGTTGGGACAACGGGCTGCCGCAGCCCTATACCTCGCCCGCCTATCTGGCGCCGACCGATCAGGTCTTCCTGGCCTGGCCGAAATGGGGGCAGTACTACCAGACCGGCGGAGAGGTCGGCGAAGCCCCCGATATGGAACCCGCCCAGCGCCTGATGGAGCTGGCGCATGACTGGGAAATCGCCACCACCGAAGAGGAGCGGATCGCGGCCTGGAAAGAAATGCTGAAAATCCATTCCGAGCAGGTCTACGGCATTGGCCTTGTGGCCGAGGCGCCGCAGCCCGTGGTGGTGTCAAACCGCCTGCGCAACGTGCCAGAACGCGGCATCTGGGCCTGGGACCCCGGCGCTCATTTTGGAGTCCACCGCATGGATGAGTTCTTCTTCGAGGACGGTAAGGGCTGATGGGAATCCTGCGCTACGCCATATACCGCTTCGGCACCATGCTGCTGACGCTTTGGGTGGTGTCGGTGCTGATCTTCGTGATCATCAACCTGCCACCCGGCGACTACCTGTCCAACCAGATCGCCGAGCTGCGCGCCAGCGGTCAGACCGCAGGCGTGGCCAAGGCAGAGTTCCTGCGCACGGAATACGCGCTCGACAAGCCCATGTGGCAGCAGTATTTCATCTGGGCTGGCTTCATGCCCGGCCCGCACGGCTTCTCAGGCCTCATTCAGGGCAATTTCGGCTGGTCCTTCGAATTCGACCGCCCGGTGGCCGAAATCGTCGGTGACAGCCTGTGGCTGACGGTTCTCGTTAATCTCGCAGCGGTTCTTTTTGTTTATATGGTGGCCCTGCCGCTGGGAGTTCTGGCGGCGGCGCGCTCGCGCACCTGGGTGGATTACACTTCGGCCTTTGTCGGTTACCTCGGTCTGGCGACGCCGAACTTCCTCCTGGCGCTGATCCTGTTCTACTACGGCCATCGCTGGTTCGACCTGCCCATCGGCGGGCTGATGGACCCCATCTACGAGGGTGAGCCGATGAGCTGGGACAAGGTGAAATCGATCCTCATCCACCTGATCGTTCCAACCTTCGTCATCGGCACCTCGGGCGCTTCGGCGATGATGCAGCGGTTGCGCGCCAATATGCTGGACGAGTTGGGCAAACCCTATGTGGAAACCGCGATTGCCAAGGGCATGTCGCCTTCGCGGATGCTGGCGAAGTACCCGCTGCGGGTGGCCTTCAATCCCTTTGTCGCTGACATCGGCAACCTGCTGCCCTCGATGGTGTCGGGATCGGTTCTGGTCTCGGTGGTGCTGGGACTGCAAACCATCGGGCCGGATCTGCTGCAAGCGCTGAAATCGCAAGACATGTTCCTGTCGGCCTTCATCCTGATGTTCGTCGCCCTTCTGACCCTGATCGGCACGATGATTTCGGACGTGCTGCTGGTCCTTCTGGATCCGCGCATCCGCTATGAGGGGCGTGACGCATGAGCAAGCTGCCCGACGGTCGCTATGTCGACGATGCCCCCTATGACGCCGAACAGTCCCTGCGCGAGCTGGAGCGCAAGGATCTGGATGCTCCGAACTGGGTGCTGATCTGGCGCAAGTTCAAGACGCACCGGCTGGGCCTGATCTCCGGTGCCTTCCTGCTGTTCTGCTATCTGATGCTGCCCTTTGTCGGCTTTGTCGCGCCCTATGGCCCGAACGAACGTCACAGCGAGCATCTCTATGCACCGCCGCAGGAGATCAATCTCTTCCACGAGGGCGAGTTCCTCGGCCCCTTCATCTACCCGATGACCTCTGAGGCCAATCTGGAAACCTTCCAGTGGGAGTTCAAACCGGATCTGGACAACCCGCTGCGGCTGAAATTCTTCTGCGAAGGCAGCTCCTACGATATCGCCGGGCTGATCCCGGCCGACACCCATCTGGTCTGCGCGCCCGGCGCCGATGTGCCGCTGTTTCTCTGGGGTTCAGACCGGCTGGGCCGCGATGTCTTCAGCCGCATCCTTTATGGCGCGCAGCTGTCGCTGACCGTCGGTCTGATCGGGATCACGGTCTCCTTCGTTCTAGGCATCTTTTTCGGCTCTATTGCGGGCTATTTCGGTGGCCGGATCGACTGGGTGATCAACCGGGTGATCGAGATCCTGCGCAGCCTGCCGGAGCTGCCTCTGTGGCTTGCGCTCTCAGCAGCCGTGCCCTCGAACTGGTCTCCGGTGGCGGTTTTCTTCATCATCTCGGTGATCCTTGGCATATTGGACTGGCCCGGCCTTGCGCGCTCGGTGCGGGCCAAGTTCCTGTCTTTGCGCGAAGAGGAATACGTGCGCGCCGCCGAAATGATGGGCGCCACATCGGGCCGGGTGATCCGCAAGCATCTCCTGCCGAATTTCATGAGCCACCTCATCGCCTCGGCAACCCTGTCGATCCCGGCGATGATCCTGGGCGAAACCGCGCTTTCCTTTCTGGGCCTGGGCCTGCGCGCGCCTGCGGTCAGCTGGGGCGTGATGCTGAACGATGCGCAGAACCTCGCCAATATCGAGATCTACTGGTGGACCGCCATTCCCATGCTGCCCATCGTGGTGGTAGTGCTGGCCTTCAACTTCCTTGGTGACGGCTTGCGCGACAGTCTGGACCCCTATCAACAATGACCCTGCTTGCCGCCCTTCCCGATCCCGCAAGCTATGCCATCACCGGCAGCGGGCACAGGCCCAGTGCCTTTGCGGTGACCGGGCTGGCCACTGCCTCTGTTGCTGCCGTCGGCGTGGAACTGGCCCGCTACATGAAGGTGGCAGGTCTTGCGCCCCGCGCGCCCGAAGTCACCGTGGATCAGCGTTTGGCGGCGCTGTGGTTCGGCTATAGTTTTCGCCCCGCAGGCTGGGAGATGCCATCGCTTTGGGATCCGATTGCCGGGGACTATCCCTGCGCCGATGGCTGGATCCGCCTGCACACCAACCTGCCCCATCACCGCGCCGCCGCGCTTCAGGTGCTCGGCTGCGAAGGCACGCCCGAGGCGGTGCGCACGGCCGTCAGCAAATGGGACGGCGACCTGCTGGAGCGCGAGATCGTCGCTGCTGGAGGCGTGTCGGCCACCATGCGCAGCCGCGAGCTGTGGCTGTCGCACCCGCAGGGACAGGCAGTCGGCTCGGAACCGTTGGTACAATGGACCGCCCCACGCGACGTCTCTCCGCGTGCGCGTCCTGAAGCAAGTGAGACACGGCCGCTGGCCGGACTGAAGGTGCTGGATCTGACCCGGGTCTTGGCCGGGCCGATTGCCACCCGGACGCTGGCCGGATTTGGCGCCGAGGTGCTGCGGATCGACCCGCCCGGCTGGGATGAGCCGGGGGTGATACCGGATATTTCGCTGGGCAAGCGCATGGCCATGCTCGATCTGCGCAAGGACCCGGACCGGCGCCGTTTCGAGGCACTTCTGGCCAAGGCCGATGTGCTGGTGCACGGCTACCGCCCCGGCGCCCTTGCAGGTCTTGGTTACGATCAGGCAACCCGCGACCGGATCGCCCCAAACCGGATTGAGGCAACGCTCAACGCCTATGGCTGGACCGGCCCCTGGGTGCGCCGCCGCGGCTTTGACAGTCTGGTACAGATGAGCGCGGGCATCGCCGATGCAGGCCGGATCTGGGCAGGCGCAGAGAAACCGACCCCGCTGCCGGTGCAAGCACTGGATCACGCCACTGGCTATCTTCTGGCTGCGGCGGTGATTTCCGCCCTCAGCCGGGCCACCGAGACCGGTAAGACCCCGCAGGCACGGCTGTCCCTGGCCCGCACCGCCGAGCTGCTTGCCAGCCTGCGCCCATCGCAGGGTGGCCCCTCCATCACCCAGGCCGAGGCGCAGGATTATGCACCTTCCCGCGAACATTCCGGATGGGGACCGGGTCTGCGCCTGAAACCGCCGCTTGCGCTGGGAGAGACCGGCATGCGCTGGGACCTACCCGCAGACAAATGCGGCTCTTCCGAGCCCGTCTGGACCAGCTGACCCTTAGCCATCTGGCATCTCCCTCAAGAATGGCAGACCGCCCGCGCCGTGCCCAACCCCAGGCGGAGCGCAGAGGCGCTCAGGCGCGGGGGCGGGAGCGCCCTGTTCTCACGCACCGCGAATTTCAGAATTTATGCAGCACAGACCTATCGGTCGTCGCCGCCCCTGCCCTCATCGGCGTCCAGAAGATCGGCATCAATCGCCGCCTGCACGGCCCCCGCCGCCGCCTCCTTTTGCTGCGGGGTCAGGTTCTCGTTCTGATCCTCCGCAAGGCGCACCGTGACCTCGCGATGAGCGAACTTGATGCCTTCGCGTGCGAACAGCTGGCGGATTTCCTCGTAGACCTTCTTGCGCACCAGCCACTGATCGCCCGGTTTGGTCATGAATTTCACCCGGATGATCATCGCCGAATCCTGCATCTCGATGACGCCCTGGGATTTCAGCGGCTGGATGAAATTGTCGCCAATGACCGGATCGTCCAACAGCTCCTGCCCCAGTTTCTTGATCAGCTTGCGGACCTTTTCCACATCGGTGTCATAGGTCACCCGCAAGGGCAGCTTCATCATCACCCAGTCGCGGGAATAGTTGGTCAGCACCCGGATTTCGCCAAAGGGAATGGTGTGCAGCGCGCCCAGATGGTGGCGCAGCTGGAAGGAGCGGACCGAGATCTTCTCGACCGTGCCTTTCACGTCGCCGATGTCGATATACTCACCCTTGCGAAAGGCATCATCGACCAGAAAGAAGGCGCCGGAAAAGATATCCCGCACCAGCGTCTGTGAGCCAAAGCCCACCGCCAGACCGACAACGCCTGCACCAGCGAACAGCGGGCTGACATTGATCCCCAGTTGCATCAGCAGGATCAGAGCAATCGATACCACGACCACCGCCAGAATGGCGCCCCGGAACAGCGGCAGCAGCGTGGCAAGCCGACTGGCCCCGCCTGCGCCGCCTTCATCGCCCAGCTCGCTCTCGGGCATATCGCCGACTTCCTCGTCGATCTTGCTGTCGATCCAGATCCGCGAGACGCTGTAGATGATATAGCCAAGGAACAGGATCACCACGATGTCGAAGATCCGGTCGATGGCCGAATTGTCAGTCCAGTCAAGATCCGGGTTCCACACATAGATCAATGCCAGCGCCCCGCCGACAAAGGCCAGAACCCCGGCAACCCTGCGCGCCAAATCCTCATAGGTGGCAATCGGGTGGCGCTTTCGCATCGAAGCGGCGGCCGCCTCATCTGCTTCTACAGCCTCCCCGTCAGGGCCATCGGCGTCTTGCGCATCGCTGTCCTCTGGCTGAACCATTTGCGCGGGAAGACGCCGCCTGTCGGCATAGACTTCGATCCCGTAGTTGATGATCCCATAGACCACCAAGATCGAGGTCAGCACCATATAGGTTCCCGCCATCAGCGGGATCGACATCTCCCGCTCCAGCACCAGATCAAAGGCCAGCTGAAGCCAGCCAAAGACGATATAGGCCACGACCGCGGGCGCCCAGGCCACCGACAGCAGCCGCACCAGCCAGGAGCATTCCTCAGCATCGCGGCCCGCGCGGATGGCGCGGCTGATGGCCCCGGCGTTGAAGGCGACAAGCGCCAGATTGCCGACAATCCCCAAAAGCGCCAGCCCGCCATAGACGATGGCATAGACGTTGTAAGTCAGCCCGAAATCCCCGACCCAGGCGGCAAAGACGAGGGTCGAAATATCATAGGTCGCCAGCACCGAAGCCCAGATATAAAGCCGTTTGGCATCCCGGTCGGAAAATGCCGGTATCCGGTATTGGCTAAGGTAGGGCGACAGCACCATGCGCCACAGGTCCGATATGGTCCGGGACAGGAAAAAGGCGGTATAGATCGCCAGCACCGTCAGCCGCACCGACGAATTGCCTGAGGAACCCAGCACAAGATAGGATCCCAGCAGCGCGATCCCCATCGAAAAGATCGTTCCCCCGACGCCCAGCAGGAAGCGAAAGAACAAAAATGGCATTTTCTCGCGATAGCCTTCGGGCTTTTCCTTGGTACGGGCCACCACGTGGTGCAGCGCAAATCTCTTGCCGTAGAGCTCAACGGTGACCCAGCGCCCCAGAAACAGGAACAGGAGGCTCCAGAACAGGATTTCCGCATAGGTGGCGATCCGGCCATCGGGGCTGGTCTGGCGCAGGATGTATTTCATCTCAAAGATGGAATAGGGCAGCGCCTCCAAACGACTGCGCAATTCGGCCCGGAAGATATCCATCTCCGACTGGGCTTTCATCAGCATCGATGCACCTTCCATCTTGGCATCGTGTTCGCTGATGGCCTGTTCCGCAGCCCCGTCCTGCGCGCGGGCGCCGCCGCTGTCGACGATGATCACATCAACGCCGCTTTCGGCAGCCAGCTCGATGGCCCGGGCGATCGGATCCTCGCCGTTGTCAGCCGCCGTCTGCGCATGTCCTGTGCCCGCAGTCCCGATGACCAGCGCACACAGAAGAAACAGGGCAAACAACCCCGGGAGAAGCCGCCGGACGGGAATGAAGTTCATGGTCTGAAATCCTCAGGACAGTTCAAACCAGACTAGCCAGCGCCCCCAGTCGGCGCAATTGCCCTACTGCAACAACAGCGGAACGATTTTGGCACATCGCCGTGACGCGCGGGGCTTTAGCTGCCATTTGTTGCGCAATCGGGACTGCAAAGGCCGATCGCCCTTGATTTCGGCGCCTGCCTATTGCACCACCCTGATAATACACCTGTTCAGGCGACCCTATGAAAGATCAGACAAGCTCCACCGCCGACAGGGAAAACGGCGCCCGCAGCCCCCGGGTCATGCTCTACAGTCATGACACCTTCGGGCTGGGCCACCTGCGCAGATCGCGGGCGCTTGCCGGGGCGATTACCGCCGCCGATCCTTCTGCGTCGGCGCTGATCCTGACCGGTTCACCAGTTGCCGGGCGGTTTGCCTTTCCCAGCCGGGTCGATCACATGCGCCTGCCCGGGGTGATCAAACGCTCCGACGGCAGCTATGCTTCGCGCACCATGGGGATGAGCATCGAGGAAACCACCGAGATGCGCGCCGGGCTGATCCGCTCCATGGCGCAACAATACGATCCCGACGTGCTGATCGTCGACAAGGAGCCAACCGGTTTCCGCGGCGAGCTGATGCCCGCGCTGGAATGCCTGCGCAGCCGCGGCCATTGCAAGCTGGTGCTGGGCCTGCGCGATGTTCTGGACGAACCCGAGGTGCTGGCTGCCGAATGGGAGCGCAAGAACGCGGTTCCAGTGACCGAACAGTTTTACGACGAAATCTGGGTCTATGGCCTCAGCTCGGTCTATGACCCCACGCAGGGGCTGGATCTATCTCCCGAAACCCGTTCCCGCATGCACTGGACCGGCTACCTGCGCCGCGATCTGGGCCAGATCGGTGAGCCGCCCGAACAGCCCTATATCCTGATCACCCCCGGCGGTGGTGGCGACGGGGCGATGATGGTGGATCTGGTGCTGTCGGCCTATGAACGGGACCCAAACCTCAGCCCGCGTGCCGTGCTGGTCTATGGCCCCTTCCTGTCCGGAGAAACACGCGAGGCGTTTGAGGCCCGCGTTGCCGCGCTGGATGGCCGCGTCACCAGCGTTGGTTTCGAAAGCCGGATCGAAACGCTGTTTGCAGGCGCCTGCGGCGTGGTTTGCATGGGCGGCTACAACACCTTCTGCGAGGTTCTGTCCTTTGACAAACCTGCGGTAATCGTGCCCCGTACCACGCCGCGTCTGGAACAGTGGATCCGCGCCAGCCGCGCCGAGGAACTGGGCCTTGTTTCCATGCTGGACGAAGACCGCGATGGCTGGACCCCCGAGGCGATGATCCGCGCGATAGACGCGTTGAAGGATCAAAAATCCCCCTCTGCCGCTTTTGGCGAAGGGTTCCTCGACGGGCTCGATTATGTCACCCACCGGGTGAGCGCCCTGCTGCAGGACGCGCCGCGAAAGGCAACCGAATGACCACAAACCGGCCACCGCTTGCGGTGCTGGTCAAGGGCTGGCCGCGCCTGTCCGAGACCTTTATCGCGCAGGAGCTTGTCGCGTTGGAGGCCGCGGGCCACAGTTTCGAAATCTGGTCCCTGCGCCACCCCACCGATGTCAAACGCCACCCGCTGCACGACCGTTTGCAGGCACAGGTGAACTACCTTCCCGAATACCTCTATCAGGAGCCGGAGCGCGTCTGGCGCGCCCGCGAGACGGCGCAAAAGCTGCCGGGCTACGCCGAGGCCCGGCGGATCTGGCGCGCCGACCTGCGCCGCGACCCCAGCCGCAACCGCATCCGCCGGTTTGGCCAGGCCTGCGTGCTGGCCGCCGAAATGCCGGACGCGGTTCTGGGGCTTTATGCCCATTTCCTGCACACGCCGTCCTCGGTGGCGCGCTATGCGGCGATCATGCGTGGCCTGCCGTGGAGCTTCTCCGCCCATGCCAAGGACATCTGGACCTCGCCCGACTGGGAGATCCGCGAAAAACTGTCCAGCGCCGATCACGGCGCTACCTTCGGCGCCACCTGCACTGCCTTTGGCGCCCAGCACCTGCGCGATATGTCGGACGATCCGGCGCGCATCGACCTGATCTATCACGGGCTGGACCTCAGCCGGTTTCCCGCCCCGCCCGACCGCATCTGGCGCAAGGCCAGCGATCCGCTGCACCTGATGTCCGTTGGCCGTCTGGTGGAAAAGAAGGGCTTTGACCGGCTGATCGACGCGCTGGCGCTGCTGCCAAAGGACCTGAACTGGCACTGGACCCATATCGGCGGTGGCGGCCTTGGCGATCTGTTGCAGGGCATGGCCGAGGACGCGGGCGTTGCTGATCGCATCACCTGGCGCGGTGCCTGCGACCAGCCCGAGGTGATCGAGGCGATGCGCCAGAGCGATATCTTCGTCCTGCCCAGTCGCGTTGCCGCAGATGGCGACCGCGACGGGCTGCCGAACGTGCTGATGGAAGCCGCCTCGCAGCGGCTGCCGATCCTGTCGACGCCCGTCTCTGCCATCCCCGAATTCATCGACAGCGGCACCCATGGTCTGCTCAGCGATGATGCCCCCGCAGCGCTGGCGGCTGCCATCTGCAAGATGGCCGAGGATCCAGAGAAGACCGCCGCCATGGCCGAAGCCGCGCTCCAGCGCCTGCGCCGTGACTTTGGCATGGATCCGGGCATTGCCCGCCTTTCCGAACGGCTCAACGCCATGCTGAATGGCGCATGACCAGCGGCAGCGGCAAACACATCGCCTTTTATGCGCCGATGAAATCGCCGCGCAGCCCGGTGCCCTCGGGCGACCGGGAAGTGGCCCGCAACCTGATGGATGTGATTGCCGCAGGCGGCGCCCGCGTCGATCTGGTCAGCGAGCTGCGCATCTATGACAAGACAGGCGATGCGCAGCGGCAGAACGACCTGCAAGAGACCGCCCGGCAAGAGGTTCGTCGCCTGCTGGACGAGATGCCGCCCGTGGATCTCTGGGTAACCTACCACAACTACTACAAGGCACCGGACCTGATCGGGCCTGCCGTGGCCCACGCCCGTTCCATTCCCTATGTGCAGATCGAAAGCACCCGCGCCACCAGCCGCCTGACGGGCCCCTGGGCCGGGTTTGCCAAGGCCGCCCATGACGCTGCCGATGCGGCCGATACCATCTTCTATTTCACTGCCAACGACCTGATCACGCTGGAGCGCGAGCGCTTTGGCAGCCAGGCGCTGGTGCATCTGCCGCCCTTCCTGCCGCAACGCGAACTGCCGGAGCCATCGACGCTGGACGGTCCCATGCTCAGCGTCGGCATGATGCGCGCGGGGGACAAGCTGTCGTCGTATCGTATCATTGCGGAAACGCTCAGCCATCTTGAGGGCGACTGGCAGCTTGAGATCGCAGGCGATGGCCCCGCCCGGGCCGAGGTCGAGGCGATGATGGCGCCCTTTGGCGACCGTGTGCAGTTTCTGGGACAGCTGGATCGCGACGGCCTGACAGCTGCCTATGGGCGCGCCAGCCTGTTCTTCTGGCCTGGCGTCAACGAGGCCTTCGGCATGGCCTATCTTGAGGCACAGGCGCACGGCCTGCCCGTGGTGGCGCAGGATCGTCCCGGCATGCGCGACGTGCTCACCCCTGCCGCATACCCGGCACCGGAAGAGGGGCCAGAGGCGCTGGCAGAGCAGATCAACGCCCTGCTGACCGATCCCGATCTGCGCACCCGCCGCAGCGCCGAGGCGCGCCAGATGATTGCCACAACCCACCTTGCCCCCGCCGCAAGCGCCCGTTTCTGGGCCGCCGTGGCCCCGCTGATGGAGGCCCATCCATGATCCGTCTTGCCCTTTTGCGCCATGGACATACCGACTGGAACCGCGCGGGCCGCATTCAGGGCCGCAGCGATATTGCGCTGGATGATACCGCCCGCAGCGAGCTGACCGCGCAGGCATTGCCAGCGCCCTGGGATGCGGCGGATCTGTGGTCCAGCCCGCTGCTGCGCGCCGCCGAAACCGCGAAACTGGTGGCCGGGCGTGATCCCCAAACGGCGCCCGAGCTGATTGAAATGGACTGGGGCGACTGGGAAGGTCTGCGCGGGATCGACCTCAAGGCCGACCCGAAAAGCGGCTTTCGCGATATCGAGCACTGGGGCTGGGACTACCGCCCCCCCGGCGGCGAGACCCCGGCCGAGGTCTGGGAACGTATCGCGCCCTGGCTGCAACGCCTCACCCGGGACACGGTCGCGGTCTGCCATATCGGGATCATGCGGATGATCCTGGCGCGCGCTTATGGCTGGGACTTCGAAGGTCCGGCGCCCTTCCGGATCAAGCGCAACCGCCTCTTCATGGTGGAGATCCACGGCGATGCCCTGCTCCCGCAGCCCGATCCCATCCGCCTGATCCCGAAAGAGCCGCAATGAAGGTCCTGATCGCAGTCACCCATCTGCTGGGCACCGGCCATCTGTCACGGGCGCTGACGCTGGGCCGGGCCTTTGCGGCGGCAGGCCATCAGGTCCGCGTGGCCTCGGGCGGATTTCCGGCGCCGCAGCTGAGCCTTGCGGGGCTGGACCTGGTGCAACTGCCGCCGCTGCGCTCGGACGGGGTGGATTTCACCCGACTTCTGACAGCCGAGGGCACCGTGGCGGATGACGCCTATCACGACGCCCGGCAACGCACTTTGTGCGAAACCCTGCGCGAAATGCAGCCCGATGTGCTGATCACCGAGCTTTACCCCTTTGGCCGCCGCAGCCTGAAGGGAGAGTTTCTGTCACTGCTGAAGGCCGCCCACGCCCTGCCGCACCGGCCCGTAGTGCTGGCCTCGATCCGCGATATCCTGGCGCCGCCCTCCAAGCCCAAAAAGGCGGTAGAGGCAGACGCGGTGATCGCGGAGTTCTACGATGCAGTGCTGGTGCATTCCGACCCCGCCGCCACCCGGCTGGATATCAGCTGGCCGGTCTCGGAGATGCTGGCGGGCAAGCTGCGCTATACCGGTTACGTGGCGCCTCCAGCCGCCCTGCCGCACCCCGAACAGGCGGGCGCGGGTGAGGTGCTGGTCAGCGCCGGCGGCGGCAGCGTTGGCGATGCCTTATATGACGCCGCGCTGGAGGCCGCGCAGCAGACGCCCGATATCACGTGGCGGCTTTTGGTCGGCGGCAGCGACGCAGCAGAACGGATCGCGCGGTTCACTGCCAAAGGCTCCCGCGCCATCATCGAAGCCGCCCGCCCCGATTTCCGTCAGATGCTGTGCCACGCCGCCGCCTCGGTCAGCATGTGCGGCTACAACACCGCGCTGGACCTGCTGCAGGCGGGCGCACCTGCCGTGCTGGTGCCCTTTGACGCGGGCAAGGAAGTGGAACAATCCCTGCGCGCCGAGAGCCTGGCGCCGCTAAGCGGTATCGCGGTGCTGAAGACCGCCGATCTGACGCCAAGCGCGCTGGTACAGGCGGTGAAAGGCGTGATGGCCGAGGCGCCGCGCGCCACCGACCGCTTCCGGTTTGACGGCGCCGCCAGAACGGTAGAGATTGCTGCCGAACTGGCAGGAGACCGTCGATGACCCCGGCAATCACCCCGGATTGGAGCGCGCTGGATCAGGAGCTCGAGGCCTGGCAGCAGGCCGGATTGCAGCTCCCCCTGTGGTGGCGCGATGATGACGCCATCGAGGTCACGCCGCAACTACAGCAGCTGTCCGAAACCGCGCAGCGGCTGGGTCTGCCGGTGCATCTGGCGATCATCCCACGGGACGCCCAGCCGGAACTGGCCACGCATCTGCAGAACACGGCTGATCTGATCCCCGTGGTGCATGGCTGGGCTCATAAAAGCCACGCCCCGGAGGGTGAGAAAAAGGCCGAGTTCGGCGCCCACCGTCCGGTGCAGGATATGCTTGGAGAGGCCGAAGCCGGGTTGGAGCGGCTGAAGAGCTTTTTCGGATCCAGCCTGCGCCCGATGTTCGTACCGCCCTGGAACCGTATCGCGCCCGAGATCCTGCCCTGGATGGCGGGCCTTGGCTATTGCGCCCTGTCGACCTTTACCCCGCGCTCCCGGACCAAGGCCGCGCCGGGACTCGTGCAGATCAACACGCATCTGGACCCGATCGACTGGAAGGGCAGCCGGTCATTGCTGCCCGAGGCGCAGCTGATCGCCCAGGTCGCATCGCAGCTGAAAGACCGCCGCCAGGGCCGCGCCGATACCCGCGAACCCTATGGCATCCTGACCCACCATCTGGTGCATGACGACCGGATCTGGGGGTTTACCGAAACTTTGATTGCACGTCTTCTGGCCGGGCCCGCCATGGCCTGGACCTATGACGAAAGGATTTCCTGAATGAGCCGACTGGATTCGATGCTGCGCCGCCTGACCGCGCAACGGGACGGGCTAAACTGGGCCGCTGAGCAGATCACGGATGTTCCCGGCGACGCGCTGGACATGGGGTTGGGCAACGGACGCACCTATGACCACCTGCGCGAGATCCTGCCGGATCGCCGTATCTGGGTGATCGACCGGGTGCTGCAATGCCACCCTTCCTGCGTACCGCCCGAAAAGGATTTCCTGCAAGGCGAAGCCGAACCCATGCTGCAGCGCCTTGCGGCTGAGGGCCACAAGATCGTGCTGGCGCACTATGATTTCGGCTTTGGCGTCAAGGAAAAGGACGTCGCCGAGGCTGCTGCCATGTCGCCGGTGATCGCCTCTGTCATGGCGCCGGGCGGTATCATCGTCTCGGGCCAGCCTCTGGTGGGTTTTGAGGAGCTGGACGGCCCAGAAGGCATCCCCGAAGGCCGCTACATGTTCTACCGCGCCTGACGCGCCGCCCAACGGCGTTCACCGAAACAAAAGGCCCCGATGCGCTTTGCGCCGGGGCCTTAATACATGAAGCTGAGTTGTTTTTCAGGCCACCCGCTGACCACGGGAATAGACGCCCTGCAGCGCAGGCACACCGGCGCGCATTGCGAAACGGATCAGATCCGCGCGCTTGCCGACCTCCAGCGCCCCACGATCCTTCAGGCCCACCGCCTTGGCCGGGGCGCTGGTGACCGTCGCCATGCCGCGCGACATATCACCCCAGATCTCTCCCAGCCGCGCCGCCGCCAGCAAGAGCGCCGCTGGCACATAATCGGACGACACGATATCGAGAAGGTCCAGCTCGGCCAGCTCCTGCGCCGCCACATTGCCCGAATGCGAGCCGCCGCGGATCAGGTTCGGCGCCCCCATCATCACCTGGATGTCATGAGCATGGCAGGCACGGGCGGCTTCGACCGTGGTGGGGAATTCGGCCAGACGGATACCGTGACCGGCCGAGACGGCGACCTGATCCTCGGTGGTGTCGTCATGGCTGGCCAGCACCGCACCAAACCGCTGCGCGGCCTTCACCGCCTCGACCTCATGCAGATCGCCATAGGTGTCGCGCATGGTCTTGAGGTTCGCGATATGCTGCAGGAAGGCATCATCATCAAACCCGTGCTTGCCCTTCACATAGGCCTCGAGTTTCGAAATATCGCGGAACTGGCGCTGCCCCGGCGTGTGGTCCATCAGGGAAACCAGCCCGACGCGATCGTCATCGCCGAACTCATTGAGCTCCTCCACCAGTGTTTCCGAGCAGACCTCGGCACGCAGGTGCAGGAAATGGCTGATCTTGAGCGCATCCTTGGCGCGCAACTCCAAGAGTTCAGAGGCAAGGCTGCGGGCGTATTGGCCGTATCGCGCCTCCTTGGCCTTGATCGAGCCGACCCTCAATGCGTCAAAGACCGTGGTGATCCCGGTGCCTGCGAGTTCCGCGTCATGGGCGATGATCGCGGCGGCATGGGGCCAGTCCACCTTGGGACGGGGCTGGATGTGGCGTTCCAGATTGTCGGTGTGCAGCTCGATCAGGCCGGGGCTGACAAAATCGCCGCCGCAATCCACCGCACCGGTGGGCACGCCCGCGCCCTCGGCCATATCCGCGATCTCTCCGTCCTTGATCCTGAGGCTGCCGGTGCGGGTTTCGCCGGGCAGAACAAGGGTGGCATTGGCAAGGATCATCTCTTGTGTCATCTGGATTTCACATCTTTCGAGGTATTGGAAAGGCCACGTTTAGGAGGCCAATGTGACATTCACGCGATACGCGATCTATTTTGCGCCGCCCCAAGGGGCGGAATGGAGCCGGTTTGGTGCCAGCTGGCTGGGCTGGGACATGGAGGTCGGGGCCGAGGTGGCGCACCCGGAGGTCGAAGGGCTGGACGTGGCCGCGATCACCGCAACGCCGCGCCAATATGGCCTGCATGCGACGATGAAACCGCCGATGCGACTGGCCGAAGGCACCTCCCGCGCCGATCTGGAGGCTGCCTGCGCCGCGCTGGCCGCTACACAGGCGCCAGTCACGCTGGAGGGGCTGCAACTGGCGCGGCTGGGCCGGTTTCTGGCGCTGCGCCCCTTGGGCGATGAAAGCGCGCTCAATGCGCTGGCCGCCGCCTGCGTGCGCGATCTCGATGCCTTTCGCGCCCCCGCCCCCGAGGCGGAGCTGGCCCGCCGCCGCGCGAACGGACTCAGCCCCGAGCAGGACCGGAACCTTGTAACCTGGGGCTACCCATACGTTTTGGATCAATTCCGCTTTCACATCACCCTGAGTGGCAAGCTGCCCAAGCCGGAGCTGCCCAGCGTCGAGGCTGCCTTGCAGGCGCATCTGATCCAGCTCTTGCCCACGCCCTTCGTGATCAAGGATCTGGCGCTGATGGGCGAAGATACCGAGGGACGGTTCCATCTGATCCACCGCTACGCCCTGACCGGCTGAATTGCGGCGCGGGCGGCCATGACCGCCGCGCCAAGATCGCCGCTGTTGTCGATCTCATGGACCTGGGCCAGCCCCGCAGGCAGGGGTTTGCTCGCGCGGGCAAGTCGACGCTGCACCTCGGCGGCATCCTCGCGCCCGCGCGCCGCCAGACGGGCGGCGAGCACCTCGGGGCGGGCGGTGACGGACAGGATGCGGAAATCGTCAAAGGCGTCCTGCGCCTCCAGCAGCACCCCGCGCGAAAGGTTCACCAGAACGGCCGTAGCCCCGACGCGCAGAGAATCGATCTCTTTGGGGATGCCATAGTGCAGCCCATGGGCAGGCCAATGGAGGGCAAAGGCGCCCTTGCCTGCCAGATCCAGAAACGCGGCTTCGGTCACCGGGGTGTAATCCTCCCCCCCGGCCTCGGGCGCGCGGGTGATCACGCGGCGCATCAATTTTATGCCGGGATCGGCCTGCCGCAGCCCCTCCATCAGGCTGTCCTTGCCCACGCCTGAGGGGCCGACAACGGCAATCACCGGCCCCTTGTTCGCGCCCATGCTCATGCGGCGGCCCTTGGTGTAAAGCCCGAGACATCGACAAACTGGTCGCAGACCTGTTCGCGCGCGGCCTCGTCATGGAAGATGCCGACAATGGCTGCGCCGCGTGCCTTGGCCCCTTCGATAAGGCCCAGCACCGTGGCGCGGTTCTGCGCATCAAGGCTGGCGGTGGGTTCATCCAGCAATAGCGCCGGATAGTCATAGGCAAAGCCGCGCGCGATATTCACCCGCTGCTGCTCCCCGCCGGAGAATGTGGTGGGGCTGAGGCTCCAGAGCCGTTCGGGAATGTTGAGCTGCGCCAGAAGGGTCGCCGCCTTTTCGCGCGCCTCCTTGATCGGGGTGCCCACCGCCAACAGCGGATCCGCCACCACATCCAGCGCGGGCACACGCGGCACCACCCGCAGGAACTGGCTGACATAGCCCAGCGTCTTGCGGCGCAGGTCCAGGATCTCGCGCGGCTCGGCCTGTGCCACATCGGTGCCGCCCACCAGAATGCTGCCGCTGGCAGCCAAGTAGTTGCCATAAATGAGCCGCATCAGGGTCGATTTCCCGGCCCCCGAAGCCCCGATCAGGCCGACGCATTCGCCGGGTTTGACGGAAAGCGTGGCGCCCTCCATCACCGGGATCACCGCGCTGCCCTGATTGTGCAGGGTGAAGCTTTTGCTGACGTTTTGAAGTTCGATCATCACTTTGTCCTCACACCTGCAGCACGCTGGAAACCAAGAGCTGCGTATAGCCATGTTGCGGATCGTCCAGCACCTGATCGGTGAGACCCGTTTCCACCACATGACCGTCCTTCATCACCATCAGCCGGTCCGCCAGCAGGCGCACCACCGCCAGATCGTGGGTGACGATAATGGCGCTGAGACCCATCTCGCGCACTAGGCCCCGCAACAGATCCAGCAGCCGCGCCTGTACCGACACATCCAATCCCCCGGTCGGTTCGTCCATGAACACCAGCCTTGGCCCGGTCACCAGATTGCGGGCGATCTGAAGCCGCTGCTGCATGCCACCGGAAAAGGCCGAGGGGCGGTCGTCGATGCGGGCATCGGAAATCTCCACCCGGCCCAGCCAGTCGGCGGCGCGGGCGCGGATATCACCATAGTGGCGGTCGCCAACGGCCATCAACCGCTCACCGATGTTGCCACCGGCCGAGACCGACATGCGCAAGCCATCGCGGGCGTGCTGGTGGACAAAGGCCCAGTCGGTACGCCCCAGCATCCGCCGCGCGGGTTCCGACATGGTGACCGTATCCACCGGCCCGTCAGCGCGGGTGTCAAACACCACCTCGCCCCGATCCGGCGCAAGGTGCCCGGCAAGGCAGTTCAATAGGGTGGACTTGCCCGAGCCGCTTTCGCCGACGATGCCCATCACCTCACCGGGGTAAAGATCAAAGCTCACATCCGTGCAGCCGATCCGCGCGCCATACATCTTGGCGACGTCTTTCACTTGCAGCAAAGGGGTCATGCCGCGGCCTCCTCTCCCAGGCGGCCCACATGGCCTGCCTCGCGCCGCGAACGGCAGTAATCGGTGTCCGAGCAGACAAACATCCGGTTGCCCGCATCATCGAGGATCACCTCGTCGAGATAACTGTCCTCTGCCGCGCAAAGGTCACACGGATGATCGGCCTTACTGGCCTCGAAGGGGTAATCCTCGAAATCAAGGCTCACGACCGATGTATAGGGCGGCACCGCATAGATGCGCTGCTCGCGGCCCGCGCCGAACAGCTGAATCGCCGCCATCTCCATCTTGGGGTTGTCGAATTTCGGGATCGGCGAAGGGTCCATCACATAGCGATCCGACACCTTCACCGGATAGGCATAGGAGGTCGCGATGGCGCCGTGCTGGCTGATGTCCTCATAGAGCTTCACATGCATCAGGCCATATTCCTGAAGCGCGTGCATCTTGCGCGTCTCGGTCTCGCGCGGCTCAAGAAAGCGCAGCGGTTCCGGGATCGGCACCTGGTAGACGAGGATCTGATCTTCGGAGAGCTGTGCCTCGGGGATACGGTGGCGGGTCTGGATAACGCTGGCCTGTTCCGTCTCCTCGGTGGTGGCGACCCCTGCGGTGCGTTCAAAGAACTTGCGGATCGACACGGCATTGGTGGTGTCATCGGCGCCCTGGTCGATCACCTTGAAGGTATCATCCGGGGTCAGCGTCGCGGCAGAGACCTGCACGCCGCCGGTGCCCCAGCCATAGGGCATAGGCATTTCACGGCTGGCAAAGGGCACCTGATAGCCCGGCACCGCCAGACCTTTCAGGATCGCCCGACGGATCATCCGCTTGGTCTGCTCGTCGAGGTATGCAAAGTTGTAGTCAGACATTCTGGGCACCCTTCTTCCGTTTGGCCCGGCATCGCCGGGCCGCGCCCGACCTCCCCCCCGGGAGGGCGCTTCGCCCCCACCCGAGGTCGGGCACTGCCCTGTGTTGCACGGCGCTCATTCCGCCGCCTCCCGTGCAGCCATCTGCTCCACCGCCTCGGCGGCTTCACGGCGCAGCTTGCGCACCAGTTCCAGTTCGGACTGGAAATCGACGTAATGGGGCAGCTTGATATGTTCGAGGAACCCCGTCGCCTGGATATTGTCGCTGTGGCTCAGGACAAATTCCTCGTCCTGCGCGGCGGCGCCAAGATTATCCTCGCCCAGCTCTTTCCAGCGCAGGGCGCGATCTACCAGCGCCATGGCGATGGATTTTCGCTCCGACTGGCCGAACACCAGACCATAACCACGGGTGAACTGCGGCGGCACGGTCTTGGAGCCTTTGAACTGGTTCACCGTCTCGCACTCGGTCAACTCCACCTCGCCGATCTCGATGGCAAAGCCCAGCTCGGGGATCTCCATCTCCACCGCCACGGTGCCGATGCGCAATTCGCCCACGAAAGCGTGGTTGCGCGCATAGCCGCGCTGGGTGGAATAGGCCATGCCAAGGATGAACCCCTCGTCCCCGCGCGTCAGCGATTGCAGCCTGACCGATCGGTCAGCGGGAAATGCCATCGGCTCGCGCGTCAGGTCCCCGGGCTGGGCATCCGAGCTCGGTTCACGCTCGATGATGTCCTCGCCTTGCAGGAACTCGGTGATATGGGGCGTCGGTTCGGTCCTGGGCGTTGCAGCGGGGGCTTCCGGCACCTCGCCCTCGGCGGCCAGTTTGAAGTCGAGCAAGCGATGCGTGTAATCAAAGGTCGGCCCCAGCACCTGCCCACCCGGCGCATCCTTGAAGGTCGCCGAAATCCGCCGGTCGCAGGCCATCGCACCGGTATCTACCGGCAGCGTATAGCCAAAGCGCGGCAACGTGGTGCGATAGGCACGGATGAGGAAGATCGCCTCGATCAGATCACCGCGCGACTGTTTGATCGCCAGTGCCGCCAAATCGGGATCGAACAGCGATCCTTCGGCCATCACCCGATTCACCGCCAGCGACAGCTGCTCACGGATCTGCGCCAATGACAGCTCGGCCACCGAGGTATCGCCGCGACGCTCCTCCGCCAGCCAGGCATGGGCATTGTCGATGGCGCGCTCGCCACCCTTTACGGCTACATACATGGCTCAGGCCTCCGCAAGGATCTGGGTCGAGCGCGGCAGCGCCGCCACCTGAGAGCCAGAGGTGAAAAAGAAATCGACGCCGAGCGGATAAAGCATCGCATTGCCCGCACAGGCCACCGGATCCGGCAAAGCCATCTGCGCCGTGTCCTTGATACCGGGACCGATGAGCGTGGCATTGGGCGCATCAAATCCCGCGACCTCAACAATCAGCGTGGTGGAGCGGTCCGGGTACTCCGCCGTTCCGATGGGAAAGCGGTCAAGCGGCATCAGGGCGCCCCAGCCTCCAAGGGCAAAATCCGCCTGCTCCGCACTGACAATGGGCGCGCCGGTATGAAAGGTCAGCCAGCCACGCAGGGCCGCGCTGTCCACATCGGGCGCCAGAAAGACGCCGGTTTCGGGATCGCAAAGCGTCAGCAGCAGGCTGCCCGCCGCATGGGAAATCCCCTCAGGCGGGATAGCGCCCGTGATCTCTTGCACCATGCCGGGCCGCGCCATAGCATTCATCGCCGCGCGAAAGGCATGGGCCGAGGCGACTGGCGGGTTGGCAAACCCACCCGCATAGACCGTGTTGTCCGTCATCTGGTTCATCAGTCCTCTCCCCGCACCATGGTGAAGAAATCGACCTTGGTCGCAGCCGCCTTTGAGGCACGCGCGTCTTTGGCGGACGCCCGCTCTTGCTCCAGCGGGGTCAGAACCGTCGCGCGCAACGCCTCGGCCGCATCGGTCTGCATCAATGCGTCGATCTTGGCGGCCATCTCGGCCTTGGCCTTGGACCGGCCCTGCACGTAGCCGTGGCCAACCGTGCCGTCGGCCAGCGACAGGGCGCAGCGGGTGACGGTCATCTCACCAAGGTTGAAGGGCGCGCCGCTGCCGCCCATACGGCCCCGGACCATCACGCCGCCCGCCTCGGGCGCGCGCAGCCAGTCAAAGGCAGGCTCATGATCAAAGGCGCGCCAAAGCTCGGCAAGCCGGGCATCGTCAGCCGAGGCCAGAAGACCCATCCAGGCCTTGCGATCTCTTGTGCGATCCTCTGCGGAAATTGTGGTGTTCATCGTGTCAAAGCCTCTTGGCCGGGTTGTCTATATTTACTATACAACTAGACAAATCATAGGTGACTCGCCTGCAAGGGCGCAAGCCAATCCTTGTGAAAGTTTGATGACATGGCCCGAACCCCGGTCTGGAAATCCATCGCAGGCACATTGACCGACGATATCAGCCAGGGTCGCTATGATACCGGCGACAAGCTACCAGCAGAGGCGCAGCTGGCGGCGCGGTTCGGCGTTAACCGCCACACGGTGCGCCGCGCTCTGGCGGAAATGGCCGCAGGAGGTCTGGTGCATGCACGGCGCGGCGCCGGAGTGTTTGTTGCCGCCAAACCGACGGATTACCCGATCGGCAAGCGGGTGCGCTTTCACCAGAACATCTCCAAAGGCGGGCGCACCCCGGCAAAGCAGATCCTGACCACCGAAACCCGCGCAGCCGCCGCTGGCGAAGCCGCCGCGCTGGCGCTGTCCCCCGGCGATCCGGTGCACGTCTACGACGGGTTATCGCTGGCAGATGGACAGCCGATTGCCCTGTTCCAAAGCATCTTTCCAGCCGAAAGGTTCCCCGAGATGCTCACGGCGCTGGAAGAGACGCAATCCGTCACTGCCGCGCTGCAACGCTGCGGCATCGAAGACTATACCCGCCTTGAGACCCGCATCACGGCACGCCAGGCGACGGCAACACAGGCGCTGCACCTGCGCATCCCCGAAGGCGCCCCGATCCTGCGCACCACCGGCATCAATGTAGATTCCGAAGGCCGCCCCATCGAATACGGCCGAACCTGGTTTGCGGGCGACCGGGTGACCCTGACCGTCGGCGGCGACGAATAGAAAGCTCTCGCCCATCAAAGCACTTCTGACGATGGCCCTTTCCCGTTGGGCCCAGCGCTACCTGCCGAAAAGCCGTTCGCCAAATCCGGGTCAAGGGCCGCGCAAGCGGCCGTGCGCATGCACGGTTCACCCTTGAGGCGGAATTGGCGGACTGGACACTCGATATGGCGCATCAGGGCAAACCTGCCCCTGAGGCGCCTCTCAGCAAAGGAAAAGCGCCGCGCAAAGCGCGGCGCCTGGCCCAACCGGGACAACGCATTTTAAATGCGGCGCCACGGGCGGGAGATCCCCGCGCCGTGGCTCACACAAGACTTATTGCTTGGCGTTGAACACAAACAGGGTCTCACCGTTGATCTTGTAATCGTTGATCAGCGCCTTGGCCTTGTCCGACACCAGCCAGCCTTCCAGCTTCATCGCCAGATCGTTCTTGGCATGGGTGTGTTTCTCCGGGTTCACCGGCAGATAGGCGTATTGGTTGAACAGCACCGGATCGCCCGAGAACAGCAGCGCCAGATCACCCTTGTTGCCAAAGTTCAGCCAGCTGGCGCGGTCGGCCATGATATAGGCATTCATCCCCGCTGCCGTGTTCAGCGCCGAGCCCATGCCGGCCCCCACCGCGCGGTACCAGTCGCCAAAGCCCTCAGCGTCCAAACCGGCAGCAGCCCAGAGGCTCAGCTCTTTCTTGTGGGTGCCACTGTCATCGCCGCGACTGACAAACAGCGCCTCTGCACCTGCAACCTTCTGCAGGGCATCAACTGCGGTTTCCGCATCCGCAATCCCGGCGCCATCGGTCTTGGGTCCGATAAAGACGAAATCATTGTACATGATCTCGCGGCGATGGGTGCCGTTACCCCCAGCCAGAAAACGCTCTTCGGCCTTTTTCGAATGCACCAGGATCGCATCCACATCGCCCGCTTCGCCTAGGCGGATCGCCTGACCGGTGCCAACGACCAGAAGCTGCACGTCCAGATCCAGATCCTTCTTGATCTCCGGCAGCAGGATCTCTGCCAGCCCGGAATTGTGGAACGAGGTGGTCACCGCCATCTTCATCTCTTCGGCAAAGGATGCGGTGGCCATGACGGCCGAGGCGACAACGCCCAACACCAGATGTTTCATTCTACTATATCTCCTCTCAAGAATGCTTGCCCCTGCGGGGTTTGAGGCCCGGCAAAAAACGCTTCGGCCGGAGCGAACTCGTGAATGCGGCCGCCAATGATGAGGATCACCTCATCCGCCAGCCGCTGCGCCTGACCCATGTTGTGGGTCGACATGATCAGGCGAGTCCCGCTTTGGGCCGCCTCGGTCAGGATCTCTTCGATTTCCCGCGTCGCCCGTCCATCAAGCGAGGCGCAGGGTTCGTCCAGAAACAGCACTTCCGGCTCCCGGATCAGCGCCCGGGCCAGCGCCAGCTTTTGCCGCTCACCACCCGAAAGCAGCACCGCGGGCCGCTCCAGCGCATCGCCCAGATCGATCCGCCGCGCCCAGTCCGCAGCACGGGCGCGGGCCTCCTTGCGTGGTACCCCGATCAGGCGCAGGGGGTAGGCGATGTTTTCCACCACGGACCGGCGCATCATCACAGGCGTCTGAAACACAAAGGCCTGACGCTTTTCGGCCTCCGACCTGGGGCAGGCCCAGGTCAGGCTGCCGCCATTGAGACGTACGACGCCGTGCAGCATTTTCAGAAACGAGGTCTTGCCGGCTCCGTTCGGCCCCACCACGATAGTCGCTCCCACGCCTTCCAGCGTCAGGTCCACCGGGCCAACCAGCACCTTGCCGCGCCTGCGCACCACGCCCTGCTCCACGGTCAGCGGAAACATCTGCATCACCAGCGTCCCCCGCGTTCGGTATGGCCAATCCAGTGGATCGACAGGTTGACGGCAATCGCCATGCCAATCAGCACAAAGCCAAGGCCCAGCGCCATGGCGAATTCGCCCTTGCCGGTCTCCAGCGCGATCGCGGTGGTCAGAACCCGGGTGGCATGGTCGATATTGCCGCCCACCACCATGATGGCGCCGACTTCTCCGATGGCGCGGCCAAACCCGGCCAGCGCCGCTGTCAGCAGCGCCCGCCGCCCATCCCACAACAACGCCCGGATCCTTTGCCCCTGGGTGGTATTCAGTGAAATCAGCAGATCGTGGTAATCGCTCCACAGCTCGCGCAGGGACTGATGCGCGATCGAGGCCACCAGCGGCACGATGATGATCACCTGAGCGATCACCATCGCCGAGGGCGTGAACAACAGCCCCAGCACCCCCAGCGGCCCGGACCGCGACAGGAAGACATAGACGATCAGGCCGACCACCACCGGCGGCAGCCCCATCAGCGCATTGAGCACCGCAATCGTCGGACGGCGCAGGCGAAACCGGCGGACAGCCAGCAAGGCCGCCAATGGCAAGGCGATGGCAGAGGCGATGGCAAGGGCGGTCAAAGTGACCCTGAGAGAGCGCAAAGTGATCTCGACCAGATCAGGATCCAGCATCACCACCAGCCAGAACGCCTGGCTCAGACCGTCCCACAGATCAGACATGACGCTTGATTTTCCCCCCGATGGCTTAGGGTTACAGGCCTGTTTCCCTCAGCTTTCCCCAGTGTCAAAACACAGGAAAGCACCCCGAAACAGAAAAAAATGCAGCCGCCCCTGAAAAAGGACAATTTGTCCACTATATCGATGAGTGACTGCGCATCGCCGGACAGAAAGATGCCCAACGCCCGCGCTTGATCCGGGGAACAGATCTTCTATCGCCGGGTTTACAAACCCGCGGAGCAAGAGATTCTTGGCCTTCCGGCCACCCCAACAGCAGCCCCGGCGCAGCAGCGACCAGCCTGCGGCCTTTTCGCACCATTACTTGCGCGCGGCATGTGAACGTGAAAGAAGACCGACCCAAAGTGCCCGCCACAGTTCCGCAAGGGCGCGTTTTCGAGGAAATGCCATGTTCGATCTGCAAACCATGCGCGATCAACTCGCCAGCACCTATGATCTGGCGCCCAACCCCGATCTGGCCGAACAGATGTCAGATCTGTACCAGACCATGGACCGCGTGGTGAACCCGGTCGACTGGGCGCGCTATGCGCCCTATGTCGCGGCGATCAACGCGCTGAAGAAAGAACGCGGCGCGGTCATTTTGGCCCACAACTACATGACGCCGGAGATCTATCACGGCGTTGCGGATTTCGTCGGCGACAGCCTGCAGCTGGCCATCGAAGCCGCCCGCGTCGAAGCGGATGTGATCGTGCAATGCGGCGTGCATTTCATGGCCGAGACCTCCAAGATCCTTTCTCCTGAGAAAACCGTGCTGATGCCCGATATGGCGGCAGGCTGTTCGCTGGCCGAAAGCATCACCGCCGCGGGCGTGGAAGAGATGCGCCGCAAATACCCCGGCGCGCCGGTTGTCACTTACGTGAACACCACCGCCGAGGTGAAAGCCGCCTCCGACATCTGCTGCACCTCCTCCAATGCAGCGCAGATCGTCGCCGCGATGGACAGCGACACCGTCATCATGACGCCGGACAAATACCTGGCGCAGAACGTGGCCAACCAGGTGCCGCAGAAGAATATCGTCTGGTGGGACGGTTCCTGCATCGTGCACGAACAATACACCGCCAAGGACCTGCGCGAATTCCGCGAATGGAACCCCGGCACCCGGCTGATCGCCCACCCCGAATGCCCCCCCGATGTGGTGGCCGAGGCGGATTTCTCCGGCTCCACCAGCGGCATCATCAAATATGTGACGGACGAAAAACCGGAAAAGGCGATGCTGATCACCGAATGTTCGATGGCCTCGAACATCGCGGATGAGCTGCCCGAGGTGGATTTCGTCGGCCCCTGCAACATGTGCCCCTACATGAAGATGATCACGCTGGAGAAAATCCTGTGGTCGCTGCACACCATGTCCGAACCGGTCGAGGTTGACCCTCAGGTCGCGGACAAGGCGCGGCTTGCAGTGCAGCGGATGATCGATCTCAGCCAGAAACTGGGCATCTGACCGGTGACAGAGGCCAGCACCGGGCGCATTGACACCGGCCGCATCGTCATCGTCGGCGCCGGTCTGGGCGCGCTTTACGCGGCGCTGGAACTGGCGCCGCGGCCAGTGCTGATGATCTCTCCTGAAACGCTTGGTCAGGGCGCGAGTTCTGCCTGGGCGCAGGGCGGTGTCGCCGCCGCCATGGATCAAAGCGACAGCCCCGAAGCCCATGCCGCCGATACCCGGACCGCTGGCGCGGGCACTGTCGATCCAAAGGTGGCCGCCATGGTCACCCGCGTTGCGCGCGAGCATATCCTCGATCTGACCGATCTTGGCACGCCCTTTGACCGCGACGCGGCGGGCAACTACGTGATGAGCCGCGAAGCCGCCCATTCCGCCGCCCGCGTGGTGCGCGTGAAGGGCGACCGGGCCGGGGCGCAGATCATGGAAACCCTGATCGCCGCCGTGCGCGCCGCCCCTTCGGTGCAAGTGCTGGAAAACACCCAGGCCGTCCGACTAGAGGTAGACGGCGATACCGTTACCGGAGTCTGGATCTCGCAGGCCGATGCGCCGTCGGATCCCGTCCTGATCACTTGCCCCGGCGTTCTTCTGGCCGGGGGCGGCTCTGGCGGGCTTTTTGCCCATACGACCAACCCGCCCCGCATTCGTGGGCAGGTTATCGGTCTTGCCGCCCGCGCGGGCGTGCGTATCGCCGACCCTGAATTCGTGCAGTTCCACCCCACCGCCTTCGATATCGGTGAAGACCCGGCGCCCTTGGCGACCGAGGCCCTGCGCGGCGATGGCGCGGTGCTGATGAACAACAAGGGCGAACGCTTCATGCAGGCGGTCCACCCGGACGCCGAGCTGGCCCCGCGCGACATCGTGGCCCGCGCCATCTTTGCCGAGACCCAAGCCGGGCGCCGCCCGGTTCTGGACACCCGGCAGGCCCTTGGCGCCGAGGTCGCAACCCGCTTTCCCACCGTCGCCGAAACCTGCGCCCGCGCCGGGATCGACCCTGTGACCCGGCCGATCCCCGTGGCCGTCGCCGCCCACTACCACATGGGCGGGGTGGACACGGACATGCAGGGGCGTGCCAGCCTTGGCCATTTGTGGGTCTGCGGCGAGGCTTCCTCGACCGGGCTGCACGGTGCCAACCGGCTGGCCTCCAATGGATTGCTGGAGGCACTGGTCTATGCCCGCACCGCCGCGGCCGATATGAAGGATCTGCCGCAAAAGGGCGATCTGTCGGAGGTCGCGATCACCTTTGCCCCGGATGGTCACGAAACAGATCCCAGCGCCGTTCAGACCCTGCGGGAGACCATGACCGCCAATGTCGGCGTACGCCGCACCGAGGACGGCCTCAAGACGGCGCTTGTCACCATTGCCCGGCTGGAGGCAGAGAACGCGAAGGATGAACCCTTCGTCAACATGTGCGCCACCGCCACCGTGATCGCCGCCGCCGCCCTGATGCGCCGCGAAAGCCGAGGCGGGCATTACCGCGATGATTTCCCCGAGGCCGATCCCGCACAGGCCCATCGCACCCATATCACCCTGACCGAGGCCCTTGCCCTGCGCGACCGGATCGCGGGCGAGAGCGCAAAGGAGCCCACATGAGCACTGCCTTCGCCACCCTGCCCGACCTGATTCTGGAACCGATGGTACGTGCCGCCCTGCACGAGGATCTGGGCCAGAACGGCGATATCACCACCCGCGCGGTGATCCCGGCGGATGTGACCTATTCCGCCCGGCTGAACGCCCGCGAGACAGGCATCGTGTCCGGCATGCAGATCGCCCGCATCGCCTTTCATCTGGTGGACGCGGGGCTAAAGGTGGAGACGCTGCTGCCCGATGGCAGTGCCTGCAAACCCGGCGATACGCTGATGACCATCGAAGGTTCTGCCGCTTCGATCCTATCCGGCGAGCGGGTGGCGCTGAATTTCGCGGGCCGCCTGACTGGGATCGCAAAACTGACCCATTGTTTCGTGCGCGAAACAACTGGAACGGACACCCGCATCACCTGCACCCGCAAGACCACGCCGGGCCTGCGACTCGCGGAAAAGCAGGCGGTTTTGCACGGCGGCGGTTACAACCACCGCTTTGGCCTGTCGGATGCGATCCTGATCAAGGACAACCACATCGCGGCGGCCGGAGGCATTACGGCGGTTCTGGAAGCCGCAAAGGCCAGCGTCAGCCACATGATGAAGGTGGAGATCGAGGTCGATACCCTGGCCCAGCTCGAAGAGGTGCTGAAGACCGGCGGCGCGGATGTTGTCCTGCTCGACAACATGGACACGCCGACGCTGGCAGAGGCCGTCAAGATGACGCGCGGCCATCTGGTGACCGAGGCATCCGGCAACATGAAGCTGGAGCGTATTGCTGAGGTCGCCGCCACCGGAGTTGATTACATCTCCTCCGGCGCGCTGACCCATTCGGCGCCGACTCTGGACCTCGGCCTCGACTTCTGAGGCTGCCGCTAGAGGCAGCCGCGCGGTACGGTCTCGGACCATTCCTTGACCAGAACCGGCTCTGATGCACCGCCCTCATAGGCGTGGATGCGCCGCCAGAGGTAGAAATTCTGCGCATCGCAGGTCATCCGGTTTTCCGTGTCGATCGCCACCTGCCAGTCGCCGCGCGCAAAGGTAAAGCGCCAGTCGGATTTGAAGGTGGCCGTGGCCGGATCATCGGGGTGGATCGCGTAGTGCATCGTGACATGGCTGCCGACCTGCATTTCGTTATGGGGGTTCACCGCCTCGCCGTAGTCGTCAAAGGTATCCAGCACCAGCGTACCATCCGGAAGCGCCTTGGTCTCTGACGTGCCCGAAGGCGCGCGCAGCTGCCTGCCGCCCAGGGTCGGATAAGGCTGCGCGGGGCCGGGGGCCTCAGGCGGGATTTCCTCGCTCACCTTTCGCTCTGGCAGGATCAGGGCGCAGTCTTTCAGGTCCAGCGTGATCTCTGCCACCTCTGGTGCGGGCCAGACGATGGGCCAGTAGGAGGTCGAGAGCGCCAGCCGCAGCACATGACCGGGGCGCAGCGCATGGGCGCATTCGTTCAAGGGGAACTCCACCTCGTAGCGTTGCCCCGGCACCAAAGGCGCGGGCGCGTCATGGCCATTCAGATGCGTCAGGTTGAAAGGGCGATAGCTGATCCGCTGCGAGGATCCATCCGGCGCCACATCGCACAGGCGTCCGACGATCTGTGCCACCGGGCGATCAACGGTAAAGGCGATGCGCACGCGCGGGCGGCCAAGGATCTGCAACTCATCTTCCAGCGGCGCGGTGTCGAAACAGGCCGACAGCGCATCATCCCCCGCCTGATCGCCGGGGAGTTCATTGTCGAACCGCATGCCCGGACAGAAATAGCCCCCCGCCTGACCGACGGTTGCAGGGTTAGAAATCCTGCACTCCCCGCTGCCTGCAGTGTCTGTCAGACCGCCTGTCGAAAGATAAACCACCCGTTCGCTGACATTGGGCGAGGGCCAGTTCTGCTCGGCCACCCAGCGGCCCTTGCGGGGCTTGTTTTCCTTGGTGGGGCCGAAATGCTCCTGCATGTAGACACGGTAGTCGGGCAGCGCCTCGGCGCCGCTTTCCTCGCCCTTCAACCAATGGTCGAACCAGCGCAAAACTTCGCCGTGGAAATCCGCCGGATCGAGTTTCGAGATATGCGCATAGCGATGCTCCCACGGACCCATCAGCGCCTTGGTGGGTGCGGTCAGGTTCGCCGCCAGCATCGCTGGCGTATTGAGATAGGCATCGGCCCAGCCAGTGATCGCCAGAACCGGGGCGGTGATCGCTGACCAGTCCTCGCAGACCGAGCCATGTTTCCAGAAGTCATCGCGGGACGGGTGGCGCAGCCAGTCGGCGGACATGAAAGGCAGCTTCTCGATCCGCTCCAGCCAGGCATCGCGCCAGTCGGGGCGCAGCTCGGGGTCCAGGGGCCGCGTCATATAGGCGAACATCTGGCTGCCCCAGTTAGCATTGTCGCTGAGCAGGCATCCCCCCATGTAGTGGATGTCATCCGCATAGCGGTCTGCGGTGGACGCGACCGAGACCACTGCCTGCAATTCGGGTGGGCGGCGATAGGCCAGTTGCAAGCCGTTGAAGCCCCCCCAGGAGATGCCGATCATCCCGACCTTACCCGTGCTCCAGGGTTGCGCCGCGATCCAGGCGAGGACCGCCTCGCCGTCGCTCAGCTCCTGTTCGGAATATTCATCGTCGAACAGCCCCTCGCTGTCGCCGCTGCCCGAGATATCGACGCGGATGCAGGCGTAGCCTTCTCCGGCAAAAACGGTATGGGTGGTCTCATCCCGCGGCGCGGTGCCATCGCGTTTGCGATAGGGCAGGTATTCCAGGATCGCCGGGAACGGCCCCTCCCCTTCGGGCAGCCAGATCCGCGCCGCCAGACGACGCCCGTCAGCCATCGGAATCCAAGTGTTTTCAATCAGAGTAAAGGGCACGGGCATAGGGGGCATCCAATCTTAAAAAAGTTTGGCGCCACCCTGCCTTCGCGCGTCCTTATTTGGCAAGCTTTGGCGCGGATTTTTCCAGCGCCAATTCGGCATCCGAGAATTTCCACGGCCCCCGGACGCCTGGCACCCCTTCAGGCGCGATCTGCATACCACGATGCTGGATCTGCGGATCGTCAAAGGCCTGCCCGATGGTGTTGATCGGCCCGGCGGGAACCGTCGCCGCCTCCAGTGCCGCCAGAAGATCAGATTGGCTCCATTGCATCAGGGCCGTCTCCAGCAGCGCGGTCAGCTCCTGACGGTTCGCCACCCGCAGCTGATTGGTCAGGAACCGCGGATCGACCTTCAGATCCGGCAGGCCCAGCGCATCACACAGCCGCTGGAATTGGCCGTCGTTGCCCACCGCCAGAATGATATGGCCATCCTTCACCGCCATCACCTGATAGGGCGCGATATTGGGGTGATCATTGCCCAGCCGCGTCGGGCTGGTGCCGGTGGCGAGATAGTTCATCGCCTGATTGGCCAGCATCGCCGTGGCACAATCCAGCAGCGACATATCCAGATGCTGCCCCCGCCCCGTGGTGTGGCGTTGCTCGACCGCTGCAAGAATGCCGATGGTGCCGTAAAGCCCGGTCACGATATCGGTGATGGCGACGCCGACCTTTTGCGGCTGCCCCTCGGGATCGCCGGTGATCGACATCAGCCCCGACATGCCTTGAAGCAGGAAGTCATAGCCCGCGCGGGAGGCATAGGGGCCGTCCTGCCCGAAACCGGTGACCGAGCAATAGATCAGCCGCGGGTTCACCTGTTTCAGGCTGTCGTAATCCAGCCCGTATTTCTTCAGGCCGCCAACCTTGAAGTTCTCGATCAGGATGTCGGCGTCCTTGATCAGATCTATGACTGTCTGGCGACCTTCCTTGGTGCGGAAATCTGCGGTGACACAATCCTTGCCGCGGTTGGCCGCATAGTAATAGGCCGCCGTCTTGTCCTCATCTCGCTCGATGAACGGAGGGCCCCAGTGGCGGGTATCATCGCCTGCCTCGCTTTCGACCTTGATCACCTCGGCGCCCAGATCCGCCAAAGACTGGCCAATCCAGGGGCCAGCCAGAATACGGGCGAGTTCAACCACTTTGAGGCCTGAAAGCGGGGTCATGGCGGCTCCTGTTCTTGTCGCTGTTGCGCCTGTGTAGCCCAGCCCTCCGGACGCAGCAATCGGCGCCGAGGTGTTTTGATCAAATCCCCCCGCGCCCCTTTGTCACTTGCCCTTGATCCGCACGGCAAAACTGGTGCGCGCACCGGCAGGCGGCGGAGGAAAGGGCGCCGCCCGGCGTACTTGTGCCAGCGCGATATCATCAAGCCGCGCGGAGCCAGAACTGCGGGCAATCGCGACCTGCGCCAACCCGCCACTGGGCGCGATCCGGAAGGCGACGACCGCCTCGCCCCGCACATTGGCGCGGCGCTTGGCCCGCTCGATCCGGCGCAGGATCAGACCGGGATAGTTGCTCGCCGCCGCATTGCCCTGCTGTCGGGCCTTGCTGCCCGTCTGGCGCGATTGCCCGCCCGGCTGTTTCGCAGCACCCTCTGCGACACCGCGGGTCGCGTTGGCGTTGCTGTTGCCGCGCGGTTGCGCGCTTGGCGTTGTCGGCTCAGGAGGGGTGTGCACTGCCTCTGCCTTTGCCACCTGCGGAGGGCGCAGCGGGCGGGGCCTTGGCTTCAGCGACTGTTCGACCGGAGGCGCCTGCTCCATAGGAGGCTGTGGTGCCTCAGCCTGTTCAACCGGTTCCTGTTCAACAGCTTCCATAGGTTTTGCCGCCTGCTGCACCGCTGGCTGGGTGGGCGGCAGAGCAGTCGTCGGCGGTGTCGGTGTTACAGCCTTGAGCGGTATGGGATCGCTATGGACCTGCGGCGGCGTGACCTCGATGCCCGGTGTCTGCGCGGCGGTGACAACAGGGACAAAAACAGGCTCTAACATGGGGAATTGCGCCTGTCGCTGCACCTGTGGCGTCTCCACCGGCTGGGCCGCCTCGGGCGTCTGTTGCGCGGCGCGGGGCTGCTCCGGCATCACGGCGGCGGGCTGCGGTGCCTCCACCCCCACGGCGAGATTGGCAAAGGCGCTGCCTTCGGCAGCCAGCGCGGTTTCACCGCCCGCCTGCTCCACCGGTGCGGTATCGGTGAACACCACCGCACCAGCATGGGCCACAGCGGCCATGGTCAGCGCCAGAAGCGCGGCGAAGCGGGACTGGGGCACCCGGCTCATTGCAGGGCCCGTTCCGACATCAGGATGACGCGCTTGGCGCCTGCCGCCCGCAGATCATTGCCGATGGTCACCAGCTTCTTCGCCGGTAGGTCCCGGTCCGGCACCACCCGCAGCGCGGCGCGCTGTTCCTCGGGCAGCTCAGCAACAAATGATGCCGCATCTGCTACCGGAGCGCTCCGATAGCTAAGCCGCCCGTCGGCGTGGATCACCAATGTATCCGGCGGCGCGCTGCCCTCCAGATCGGCGGTCTTGATCAGCGTTAGATCGCGGTCCAGCGGCGGCGCCAGGGTGCCTGCGATCATGAAGAAGACCAGCATCAGAAAGACGATATTGATCAGCGCGATGGTCGGCTCGCGCTCGCTCGGGATATGCCGCGTGATCCGCATCAGCCCAGCACCACCGTCTGCAGTCCCTCGACCTGCCGCAGGGCGGTCAGAAGATCCACCAGCCGCTGCGCGCTGGCCGTGTCATCGGGGCTGATCAGCACCAGATGGCCGCCGCCGTCCTGCGGCTGCAGCCGCACCAGATCGGCAATGCGAGCCAGATCCGCCTGTTGTCCGTTCAACATCAGACGTTCGGCGCCAAGGGTCACAAACAGCTTCTGCCGGTCCTGGGCCTTGGCGCCCTGCCCGGCCGCCATCAGTTCCACCTCGCCGTATTTGGAGAAGGTCGAAGTCAGCATGAAGAACAGCAGCAGCAGAAAGATCACGTCGATGAGCGAGGTCATCGAAAGACGTCTGCGCCGTTGTCCCTGCAGTTTAACCGCCATGAGAGGCCTCAGCCTGTTCGGCGGGGCAGAACAGCACCCGCAAGGCACGGTTGGCAAAGACCCGTTCGCGCTGCATCCGCGCCGTCAGCCAGCTCAGGACCAGCGAGGTCGGCATCGCCACGGCAAGCCCCGCCGCTGTGGTCAGAAGCGCCACCCAGATGCCACCGGCCAGCAGCGCCGGATCCACCGATGAGCCTGCGGTCTGCAGTTTCTGAAAGGCTTCGATCATGCCGATCACGGTGCCGAAAAGCCCCATCAGCGGCGCCAGTTGCGACACCATATCAAGCGCCCCAAGCCCCCGTTCGAGCTGGGCAAAGCAATCCTCGGCCTCGGCATCGGCACGGTCGGACAGGGCCGCATCCGCCGCAGTTTCGGGACCGGCCGCCAGCGCAAGCCGGAATACCGGCGCGAGATAGGATCGGCTGCTTTCCAGCTGCCGCAGGGCGCCGTCGCGATCGCCATGGTCCCAGGCGGTGACAGCGGCGGACAGATGGGCGTGGCGGCCCACCCGCGCAGTGCGGTACTGCCAGATCTTGTAGAGCACCAAAGCCGCTGTCAGCACCGACACGCAGAGCAGCAGAAGAACCACCGGGCCGCCCAGATCCAGAACCCCAAGCAGCGCATCGTGAAGCCACATCATCCCAGCAACTCCAGATCGATGCGGCTGCTGAGCGTGATGCCCCTACTGCAGGCGGCCTCTGGCAGATCAGCCCCGCCGGTGCAGGTGGTGGCGCCGTTGATCAGCACCCGACTGATGCCGTCGCAGGCATAGGGAAACTGGAACTGGCGCACCCGCATCCGCCCCGCAGGCAGGTCCTGGAAATCCAGCAATGTCAGCCGCGCCACCTGTCCTTTTGCGTCGAACAGAACGGTTTCATAAACCGCCTGACCGATATCCTGCACATGATCGTTCTGCGCCACAAAGGACAGCAGGCAAGCCTCGCCGATCTGCTCTGCCGCGCTCAGCTCGATCGACACGGCCGGGTCTGCGGCCCGTGCCGCGCCACCCAACCCCGCCAGCAAAACCGCTGCCGGGGCCACCCATTTCCTGTTTACGCATACCATTTGGAACCTCTTCAATCTCCGTTGGGTCAGAAGGTTTTCGCCAGGGTCAGCTTGATGTTGCGCCCCGGTGCGGTGCGGGTCGCCAGCGCGGGCGTGTAGACTCTGTCAAAGGCGTTTTCGACGCCAAGCCGCACCTCGGCGCCACTGAGCGCGCCGGTCTGCACCCGGTAGGTGGCACGCAGGTTGCTGATGCCATAGCCCTTGATCAGATCGCCGTTGTAATCGGTGAAGGATTTGCTGCCGACCAGTTCCCAGCTCAGATCCCAGGCCTCGCCGATCCGCTTGCCCAGGGTCAGGCGGGCGCTGTCCGCAGGGGTGTTGCGCCAGACGCCGCTGGCCCCGCCCGCCGAAACCGCGGTGTATTCGCCAACCGCCGCGTTGAAATCGGCGTAAAAGCCGTTGTCCATGCTGTATGTGGCTTCGATCTCGATGCCTTCGCTGTTCACTTCGCGGATCGGGTTGAAATTGCTGTCCACGTAAGAGGTGATGTCCCAAAGCTTGCCTTTGAACAGGTTTACCTTGGCCTGCAGAGCATCACCCGCCGTGAACACGCCGCTTGAGGTATAGGAGGCGCCCAATTCAAAGGTATGGGACCGCTCCGGCTGGGTCATGTAGCGCGGCGAGCCAAGATCATCGATGATCGGCAGGTTCTCGGTATAGGCACCGCTGCCAAAGAGCGCCCAGCCCGAAGCGAATTCATAGCGCGCCGAAAGCCCGCCCATCAGCGCGGAGTTATCATAGGACGAGGATCCGTCGTGGGCCTCGATATCCTGGGTTTCAAACCGCATGGCCGGGGTGATGGTCCAGTGATCGCCGATACCGATGTCATCCACCGCGAACAAGGCCAGACGCCGGTCGGTGCCGCCGGGGGCCGAAGGTGCGTTCAGGCGCTCGCGCTGCATCACCTCAACCCCAAGCCGCAGATCGTGTGTCGCCATGCCGGTCACGAAATACATGCTGTTCTTCGCGGTCAGCTTGGTGATCTCGTAATCCTGATCCGCATCGGCCAGGGCAATGACGCCTGGCCCCGAAGAGGTGCCCTCCAGCGGGCTGGAACCGGGCACATAGGCGGTATCGATATGCTGTGTCGAGCGAGTCAGGTTAACGTCCAGATCGATCAGGTCATTGCCAACCGGGTTCCAGCGATAGCGCAGCCCGGCGACCTCGTTGCTGACCTTGCGGTCGACGTTGCCAAAGGAGCCGCCGGTGGTGCCGAAAGTATCGTAGGGGACGTCTTTTTCATCTGTTTCGGAATAGTTGTAGGAGGCGGTGATCGAATGATCGTTATTGTCGCCAAAGCTGTATTTCACCTTACCCAGATACGAGGGCATGCGGCTCTCGGTATTGGGCACGACCTGCCCGTTTCCGTCCTTGTAGGCGTCGACATCACGCAGGGTGTAATTGAACAGAACCTCCAGCCGCTCGGTAGGCTGCCAGGCCAGAATGGAGGACGTCACGAAGCCCTTTGCATTGCTCGAGGCGCCGATGGTCTGGCGAAACCGTAGACCGATCTCACCGCCGGTGAAATCCGCCGCATCCTTTGTATCAAGCTGTACCACGCCGCCGATAATGCCCGAGCCGTATTCGAAACTGCCGATGGTGCCCCGGATCACCGACACGCGTTTGTAGAGCTCGGGATCGGTGAACAGCTGCGTGCCGATCCGGTAAAGCTCCTCTGACCCGGTAGAGGCGCCGTCGATCATGATCTGCACCTTCTGATCGGTGCCATAGCTGCTGGTGGCGCCAAAGCCGCGGATATTCAGGCCCGAGCCCTGCGGACGGCTGCCATTCACCAGCGTGACACCGGGTACCGAATCGATCAGCTCAGCCACGGATCCGGCCTGCCTATCGTTCAGCTCGTCCTGGGTAATCACGGTCTGCGGCGTCGCGGTTGCGGTCTGCACCTCGCGCTTGCCCTGCCCCAGTTCAACAGTGCCGAGAAACCCCTCGCCCTGCAGATCCAGCGGCAGATCCTGCGCCTGCGCGCCCGCGTTCATTGTCAGCCCCAGCACTGACACCGTTCCCAACAGCCGCATGGATATACGCTGTTTGCCCATCACATTTTCCTTCGCATCTATTCGTATTCGAACCGAAGGCTTGCGTGGGGGCTGGCACGGTATTTCAGGATTGATCTTTGGCGAAATTCAAAATTCCGCTTGAGCCTGTTAGTAAAGATGATAAAAACAGTCAACATAAATTCCGACCCGCTGATCCCTCAGCCGCCAGCGTGATCTGCCCCGACCGGCAGCCACAGCCAGCCCTTTCCAAACGATATGCAGACCGCCTCCGAAAGGGCCCGACATGACCACTCCGACTCCTGTCTCCGCAGAGCAGATCCGCGCCGAACGTGCTGACCATGCGCAGCTGCGCGACCGCGATTTTGCCGACAAGTTCAACATCACCGAGGCGCAGCTTGTCGCCGCCTTCAGTGGCGCGGGTGTGACCCGCATTGAAGCAAACCCCGATGTCGTCTTTCCCCGGCTGGAAGAGCTGGGCGAGGTCATGGCGCTGACCCGAAACGATTCCTGCGTGATCGAAAAGGTCGGGCGTTACAGCCACTATCAGGGTGGCGTTCACGCCTCTCTGGTGCTGACCGAGGAAATCGACCTGCGCCTTTTCCCGCGCCATTTCGTCACTGCCTTTGCGGTGGAACGTGAAGGCAAGAACGGCACCGCCCGCTCGCTGCAGTTCTTTGATGCCGCTGGAGACGCGGTGCACAAGATCCACTTACGCGAAGCCTCCGACCTGGCGGCCTGGGACCGGATCGTCGCCGATCTGGCGCTGCCGGAACAATCCGACACGCTGGAAGTCGCGCCCCGTATCCCGCCCGAGGGCGCCAAATCAGACCCGGACAAGGTCGATGTCCTGCGCGCCGAATGGGCCAAGATGACTGACACGCACCAGTTCCTGCGCCTGTGCTCGAAGTTGAAGATGAACCGTCTGGGTGCCTATCGCATCGCCGGGGAGCCTCTGGCCCGCAAGCTGCCGACAGACACCGTCACCCCGATGCTGGAAGCCGTACGCGAGCAGGAGATTGAAGTGATGATCTTTGTCGGCAACCGCGGCTGCATCGAAATCCACGGCGGCCCGGTCCGGAATCTGCGCGAAATGGGGCCCTGGCAGAACATCCTCGACCCCGGTTTCGACCTGCACCTGCGCCTTGACCACGTGGCCGAGGTCTGGGCCGTCAACAAGCCGACCAAGCGTGGCGATGCAGTGTCTTATGAGGCCTTTGATGCCGATGGCACCATCCTGTTCCAGGTCTTTGGCCGCCGCACCGACGACAACGACAGCCGCCCGGCATGGGATGCAATTGTTGCCGCGCTTCCCTCGCTGGAGGCTGAAACCCGGGCCGAGCCGGAGACCGTGTGATGTCTCTGCTCTCCCGTCTTTCCAAAGGCGCTGGCCTGTTCCTGCTCGGCACTCTTGCCGGGCAGATGGCCCTTGCCGCCCCGGCAGAGCGCGTTGTCAGTGTCGGCGGATCGGTCACCGAGATCGTCTATGCTCTGGGTGAAGGCCATCGTCTGGTGGCCCGCGACAGCACCTCCAGCTACCCGGCAGAGGCCGAGGCGCTACCCAATATCGGTTATGCCCGTGCCCTGTCGCCAGAAGGTGTCCTGTCGGTATCGCCCGATCTGATCATCGCCAGCGCCGGGGCCGGTCCGGTGGAAACGCTGGATGTGCTGAAACAGGCCGATATCGCCTATGCCGAGGTGCCCGAGGTCTACTCTCCTGCTGGCGTGATCACGAAGATCGAAACCGTGGCCGCCGCCCTTGGCGCCGAGGACAAGGCCAAGGCCTTGCTGGGTGACATTGCCCCCGATCTGGAGGCCGCCCATGCAGAGGCGCAGGCGCGCGCAGGCGATGCGCCGGTGCGGGTGCTGTTCGTGCTGTCCACGCAAGGCGGGCGGATCATGGCCGGAGGTCGCAACACCGCCGCCGATGGCATCATCCGCCTGTCGGGCGGCATCAACGCCATCGACGCCTTCGAGGGCTACAAACCGATGACGGATGAAGCGGTTTCCGCCACCGCCCCGGATGTGATTCTGGCAATGGACCGGGGCGGCGACCACGGCGTCGCGATGGAGCAGCTGGCCAGCCTGCCTGCGCTGATCCCCACACCAGCGGCACAGAACGAACGGCTGGTGCGCATGGACGGGCAATCCCTGCTGGGATTTGGCCCGCGCACCGCTGACACGATCCGGACCCTGTCAGAGGCCTTTTACGAAGGTCACACGGAATGAGCCTGGCAGCAGACGCGACAACCCGGAACCGAGGTCAGGCTCAGGGTCGGTCCACCGGGGCGCCGGTGGACCGTCGCCATCAGGCCCGGCGGCTGACGCTGGCGCTCGCGGCTCTGCTGCTGGTCACTTCGTTGAGCTCTCTGACCTTTGGCGCAGCGGGCACTTCGGTCTGGTCCGCCCTTGGGGATCTGATCACGGGGCGCGAGCTGTCACAACTGGACCGGATCATCCTGTTCGACATCCGCCTGCCGCGCCTGTGCCTTGGCATCCTCGTGGGGGCTGCGCTGGCGGTCTCCGGCGCGGTGATGCAGGGGCTCTTCCGCAATCCGCTGGCCGATCCCGGTATCGTCGGCGTCAGCGCCGGAGCGGGTCTGGCCGCGATCACCGCCATCGTGCTGGGCAGCCTGCTGCCAGCCGCCTTGCGCGACACATTGGGCAACGGCCTTGTGCCGGTCGCGGCCTTCTTTGGCGGCTGGGGATCGACGCTGATCCTCTATCGCACTGCCACGCGCGGCGGGCAGACCTCGGTTGCGACCATGCTGCTGGCCGGTATCGCCCTTGGCGCGCTGGCCGGGGCGCTGTCGGGCATTCTTGTCTACATGGCCGATGACAACCAACTGCGTGATCTGACCTTCTGGGGCATGGGGTCGCTCGCGGGCGCCACCTGGACCAAGGTTCTCGCCGCCCTGCCGGTGATCGGACTCTCCCTGTGTGCCGCGCCCTTCCTTGCGCGCGGTCTCAACGGGCTGGCGCTGGGAGAGGCCGCCGCCGGGCACATCGGCATCCCTGTGCAGCGGGTGAAGAATATCGCGATCATGGCTGTCGCCGGCGCCACCGGCGCTGCTGTGGCGGTCTCGGGTGGTATCGGCTTCATCGGCATCGTAGTGCCGCATCTGCTGCGCCTTGCCACCGGGCCGGATCACCATCCGCTTTTGCCCAATGCCGCCCTTCTGGGGGCCACGCTTCTATTGGCCGCCGACATGATCGCGCGGGTGATCATCACCCCGGCAGAGCTACCCATCGGGATCGTCACCGCCGTCCTTGGCGCGCCGGTCTTCCTGTGGATCCTTCTGAAACGCCGCGCGGGCCTTGGCCTTTGATCGGATAAATACATGCAAGCCTTTGAGATCACCGTAAAGCTGGGACAGCGCACCATCCTGCACGGGGTGGATTTTGCCGCTGAACCGGGACGCGTCACCGCCATCGTCGGCCCCAATGGCTCGGGCAAGACCACGCTTCTGCGCGCCATGACCGGCGAGATCGCCCATACGGGCCGGGTGCTGCTCAATGGGCAGGACACCACCACACTGAAACCCTGGGAGCTGGCGGCCATCCGCGCGGTGCAGCCGCAAAGCACCAGCATCGCCTTTCCCTTTACCGTGTTGGAGATCGTGCGGCTCGGCCTGAGCGCCGGTCTGTCGGCGGGCGAAACCGAGCTGCCGATGCAGGCGCTGGAGGCGGTGGATCTCGGCGGGTTTGCCGGGCGATATTATCAGGACCTGTCGGGGGGCGAGCAGCAGCGGGTGCAGCTGGCCCGCGTTCTGACGCAGGTCTGGCAGCCGGTGGTCGATGGCACCCCGCGCTGGCTGATCCTGGATGAACCGGTGGCGAGCCTTGATATCGGCCATCAGTTCACGGTGATGGATCTGGCGCGGCGCTATGCGGCGGCGGGCGGCGGCGTGGTTGCGGTGATGCATGATCTGAACCTCACCGCCATGTTCGCCGATCACGTGGTGCTAATGCAGGCGGGCCGCATCGCTGCCAAAGGTTCCCCGACAGAGGTGCTGACGGACCAGGCGCTCGCCGAGGTCTATGGCTGCCCGGTGCCGGTCAATACCACCCCGCCGGGCGGCATGCCCTTCCTGCTGCCACAGGCGCGAAAGGCGCCGGTTTTCGCCTGAGAGCAAGGCCCTGCCAAAATCAGGTCAGACCGAAACCCCCTCCAGCAGGGCGTCACGCTCGACCGCGCCCTTGCGGCCCTCCAGCACCACTTCACCCCGGCGCAGGACCACGAAGCGGTCGGCCAGCTCATAGGCGAAATCGAAGAACTGCTCGACCAGGATGATCGCCATGTCGCCCTGCGTGCGCAGGAGTTTGATGACCTCGCCGATCTGCTTGATGATATTGGGCTGGATACCCTCAGTCGGTTCGTCCAGCACCAAAAGCTTGGGCTTGGTGATCAGGGCGCGGGCAATGGCCAGCTGCTGTTGCTGCCCGCCGGACAGATCGCCACCGCGCCGGGCGAGGAAATCCTTCAGGATCGGGAACAGCTCGTAAATGTGGTCAGGGATGAAATGCTCTTCCTTCGGCAGGCAGGCAAATCCCGTCTCAAGGTTCTCCTTCACCGTCAAGAGCGGGAAGATATCGCGCCCCTGCGGTACATAGGCGATGCCCGCACGCGCCAGTTGATGCGCAGGCACCACGCCGATTTCCTGCCCGTCAAACGTCATGGTGCCGCCCGACCGCGGGTGGGTGCCGGTGACCGCCTTCATCAGGCTGGTCTTGCCGACGCCATTGCAGCCCATCACGCAGGTGACCTCGCCCAGATCGGCCTGCATGGAAATGCCATTCAGGATGCGGCTGCGGCCATAGTGGAGGGTGATATCTTTCAGATCCAGCATCGCTCAGCGCCCCAGATAAACATCGATGACTTCGGGATCGGAGGTCACGTGATCCAATCCCCCTTCTGCCAGCACCGCGCCCTCGTGCAGCACCGTGACCTTGCAATTGAGGCGCCGCACGAACTCCATATCGTGTTCGACGACGACCACCGCGCGGGTCTTGGCCGCCTCCACCAGCAGGTCGGTGGTATGTTCGCGTTCCTCCGGCGTCATGCCCGCCGCAGGTTCATCCACCAACAATAGCCGCGGCTCCTGCGCCAGAAGCATGCCGATCTCGAGCCACTGCTTCTGGCCGTGGGACAGCTCTCCGGCGATCCGGTCCAGTTGGTCCGCAAGGCCAACCTCTGCCGCCAGTTCCTCGACCCGCGCAGTGTCGGCGTCTGAGGCGCGAAACAGCAGCACCGCGATCACCCAGCGGTCCTTTTTCAGGGCCATCATCAGGTTGTCGCGTACCGACTGGTCCTCGAACACCGTGGGTTTCTGGAACTTGCGCCCGATCCCCTGCCGCGCGATCTGCGCCTCGTCCATGTCGAGGAGGGACAGGGATTTTTCGCCCCAGATCACTCGGCCCTCGTCTGGGCGTGTCTTGCCGGTGACGATATCCATGAAGGTGGTCTTGCCCGCGCCATTGGGTCCGATCACCGCGCGCAGCTCGGCCTCGGCGATCTGGAACGACAGGTTGTTGATCGCCTTGAACCCGTCGAAGCTGACGGAGACGCCGGAAACTTCGAGAAGCGTGCTCATGTCCGGTCCTTTCGCTGCAAGAGGTCAAAGAGGCCACCGATGCCTTTCGGCGCAAACAGCGTCACCAGGACGAAGGAGAGACCCAGGATCACCTGCCACCAGTCCACCCATTTGATGGTGTAGAACCCCAGCGGGATGTCAGGCGCCTGCCCGCCGGTGAACCATGTGGACACAAGCGAAACAAAGGCCGCGCCGATTACCGCGCCATAAAGCCGCCCGCGCCCGCCGATTGCGACCCAGACCGCCAGATAGATTGAGGCAACGGGGGCCATTTCCGCCGGGTTGATGATGCCCGCCTGCGGATAATAAAGCGCGCCCGCGATGGCGGCGATGCAGGCGGTGAGGGTAAAGACCGCCAGTTTGAAGGTCTCGACCGGGTAGCCAAGGAAGCGCACGCGGGCCTCGTTGTCGCGGATGCCGCGAATGACCGATCCGAACTTGCCCGACACAACCCAGGCCGCCAGCAGGTAGCCAAGACCCAAGGCAAGCGCCGAAGCCCAGAAGAACCACATCGAGACCTCTGCCTGCGGTGCCTCGACACCCGGCAGGTTTTGCAGGCCCGACAGACCGTTGTTGCCGCGCAGGCCGGAATCGTTCTGAAAGAGGTAAAGCGCCAAGGCCAGCGTCATTGCCTGCGTCAGGATCGAGAGATAGACGCCCGTGACCCGGCTGCGGAAGGCGAGCCAGCCAAAGATGGCCGCCAGAATGCCCGGCACCAGCACCACCAGCATCAGTTGTAGCACCAGACTGTCAGCAAACATCCAGACCATGGGGAATTCGCTGCTGCCGACCACGCCGAAGATCTGGCTGCCGATGCCATCGACCACCTCGGCCTCGGTCGGGGGGATGTCGCCCTGCGCCAATGCCTCGGTGACGATCAGGCGGGTACGCTCATACATTAGCCACATGCCGATCATGTAGCCGCCCAGCCCGAAAAAGGCGAAATGGCCCAGCGACAGGATGCCCGTGTAACCCCAGATCAAGTCCATCGCGATGGCAATCAGGCAGAGGCACAGCGTCTTGCCCAGCGTTTTCACAAAACTTGTGGGGATCAGCCCGGCCCCCGGCCCCTCGGCAAACACAGTCACCAAGAGGGTGAACAGCGCGAGGGTAGACAGGAAGACCAGAACGGATGGGTTCTTTGCAATGAATGACTGTCGCATGGGTCAATCCCCCGCCGCGCGGCCCTTGAGGGCGATGATCCCTCGTGGGCGGAACTGAATGAAGATGATGATGAAGATGATCATGTAGGTCTGCGCCGCCAGCGTGTTCGACGGGTTCAGCCACTCGATCCCCTTTTGCAGGGAGCCGATCATCGCCGCCCCGGCCAGGGTGCCGAAGATATTGCCGACACCGCCCACGACCACGGTCATGAAGCTTTGCACGATGTAATCCTGCCCAAGTTCCGACGTGACCTTGGCGAACAACCCAATGGCGACACCCGCGATCCCGGCAATGCCCGATCCCAGACCAAAGGTCAGCATGTTCACCCGTCCCGGATTGATCCCCATCGACGACGCCATGCGCGGGTTCTGCGTCACCGCGCGGGTCTCAAGCCCCAGCCGCGTGCGCCGCATGATGAAGAGGAACAGCGCCAGAAAGATCATCGCCAGCACGAAGATCGCGATGCGGATATAGCTGATCGACACCACGTCGTTGATCATCCAGGCCCCATCTAGCCAGCCGGGTGCCGTCAGCGGGCGGGCCTGCGTGCCAAAGATGTTCTTGGCAAGCTGCTGCAGCGCGATGGAGATCCCGAAGGTCGCCAGCAGGGTCTCAAGCGGGCGGTTATAGAGATGTCGGATCACCAGCCGCTCCATCGCGACACCGGCGGCAAATGTCACCGCAAAAGCCAGCGGGATGGCGACAAGGATCGAAACCGTATGATTGGGAATGATCTGCTGCACCACATAGCCCGTGTAGGCGCCCATCATGATGAACTCGCCATGGGCCATGTTGATGACCCCCATCAGGCCAAATGTGATGGCAAGGCCGATAGCCGCAAGGAAATAGATCGAGGCGAGCGAGATAGCATCAAGCCCCAGATCCACCGCCTGGTTGAGCGCAACCTTGGTGCCGATCGTCTCCAGCGCCTGTTCGGCGGCATCGGTCACGGCGGCAGAGGGCTCGGCGTAGGTTTCGAAGAACACATAATGGCTGAGAGCGATGGTAATCGCCTCTTCGCCCACGAAAGGGTCCACCTTCCCGTCCGAGGCGAGGCTGTCATATACCTTTTGCCGGATCATCTCGTTTGAAAGCTGCGCCAGCGGCACGCCCGCGACGCGTCCACCCTCGATATGCTCGGCGAGGGTCTGGCGCAGGGCATCGGCAGTGGTGCGCGCGGGCACGTGGCCAGCGGTAACCAGCATGTCATAGGCTTCATTGCGGGATATACCATCTTCGTCGGGCGTCAGGGTGCGGGCGATATTGCGGTCCTCGGGCAACCCCTCGGCAACCTCCACAGTAACCGCCACCAGCGGATTGAGGGCGGCGCGCACATCGACGCTGAGATCGTTCGAGACACCTTTGATCGCGTCGATCCGCTCTGCCTCATCGGCACCATAGGCGATGGTCAAAAGCCGCTCCAGCCGGGTTTTGCGGGCCTTCAGCGCCGGATCCTCCTCCCCCGGGATTGAGGCGCGCAGCGGCGCCAGCAGATCGGCGCCGGGGGCGCGTTCGATGGCCAGCAGCCCCTCGGCGCGGGTGGCAGGGTCAGGGTCGCTCAGTTGGAACTGCACCAGAGCGGTGGCGATCAGCGCCCGCACGCCGCTGTTGGGTTTCAGCTGTTTCAATTCTTTCTTGGGATATTCTCCGGCAAGAGTGCCGTCATCCGGGCTGCTGAGGGCATAGGTCCGTTTGGCGACTTCCTCGCCCACAAAGAACAGACCGTCCTCCTTGCGCTGCCAGATGTCCTTGTTCTGCCAGGCCTCCAGAAACCCGCGGGCCTGCGGCAGGCCACTGTCGGCAATCGCGGTGATCACCGGTCCGATGGAGGTGCGGGAACTTTTCTCGATCAGCGCCCGGTTTTCCTGCAGCAGCTGCTGCAGCGGCCCGTCCCCCGCCGGGGTCTGGGCAAGGGCGATCTGACACGCGCAGAACAGCGCGAGGCACGCAAGGAATAGTCGTTTCATATCGTTGAGATCCGCTCTGAAAGATCCGCCTTGCGTGACCCACATGGGCAGGCCGCGCGGCGCGTCTGCCGAGGCGGGAACCCAACAAGGGCCCCCGCCGCGACTCTGTCTTCAAGGGTAAGAAGATCAGTAGTTCGAAAGCGTCTGAACGCAGGTCTCGGTTTCGGTGTTGTACATACCGCAGCCAAGATCCTTCCAGTCGGACTTCAGAACCGCCGATTCCGGCAGGAAGTCGGTCCATGCATCGCCCGGCACCGGATCGGTGGCGGAGATGATATCGAACTGGCCGTCCTCCTGGATTTCACCGATCAGCACCGGCTTGGCCAGGTGGTGGTTCGGCAGCATCACGGCGGTGCCGCCGGTCAGGTTCGGGAATTCCTGCCCGTACATGGCGGCGCGCACGGCATCGACATCAGCGCTGCCTGCTTCGGTCACGGCGTTCGCCCACATGTTAAAGCCGATATAATGCGCTTCCATCGGGTCATTGGTGACGCGCTCTTCGCCCATCAGCTCTTTCCACTTGGCGACGAAGGCTTCGTTGGCCTCGGTGTCTGCCGACTGGAAGTAGTTCCAGGCCGCCAGGTGACCGACCAGGTTCGAGGTATCGAGACCCGAGAGTTCTTCCTCACCGACCGAGAAGGCCACGACCGGGATGTCATCGGCGGAAATGCCTGCCGCTGCCAGTTCCTTGTAGAAGCCGATGTTGGCGTCACCGTTGATGGTGGAGATCACACCGACCTTCTTACCGTCGGCGCCAAGCGCCACCACGTCGGCGACGATCTTGGACCAGTCGGAATGACCAAAGGGCGTGTAGTTCACGAAGATATCGCTGTCAGCGATGCCTTTGCCCTTGAGATAGCTTTCAAGGATGTTGTTGGTCGTGCGCGGGTAGACATAGTCGGTGCCCAGCAGCGCGAATTTCTCGACGCCCAGTTCCTCAAGGAAATAATCCGTGGCCGGGATCGCCTGCTGGTTCGGCGCAGCGCCGGTGTAGAAGACGTTCTTGGAGCTTTCCTCGCCCTCGTACTGGACGGGGTAGAACAGCAGGCCGTTCAGCTCTTCGATGACGGGCAGGACGGATTTCCGGCTCACGGAGGTCCAGTTGCCAAAAATCACGTCCACATCATGCACGGTCAGCAGCTCGCGCGCCTTTTCGGCAAACAGCGGCCAGTCGGAAGCGGGGTCAACAACGACCGCTTCCAGTTCGCAGCCCAGAAGTCCGCCTTTTTCGTTTTGATCGGCCACCAGCATCAGCATGGTGTCCTTCAGCGTGGTTTCGGAAATCGCCATGGTGCCGGACAGCGAGTGCAGAACGCCCACCTTGATGGTGCAATCCTCAGCAAGACCGGCGCTTGCGCTCAGGCCCAGTGCCAGCACGCTGGCCGCAGTTTTATTCAAGAAACTCATACTTCCCTCCAGACAGGGTCAGGCCCGTGCCATCTCTTCCCTTGCGAAAGAAGGGCGGCAGCACTAGGTCAGCCCCGCAACTGTTGTTGCAAATCGTGTGGCGGTCTAACCGAGGTCCAATTCGTATGGCCGCCACACTCCCACAGCCGATGCAGGTCTTGCGCCTCGGCCTCACTCAGGTTTCTGCACCGCGGCAAACTTGGCAAACGCTAGCCGCGGCGCATCCCTGCGGAATCCCCAAATGCACAAAAAGCAGGCGACCTTTTGCGGTATCGCCCATTTTTTGATCCTGAATGCTGGCGCTCCGCCCTTTTAGCGCCTGCAAAATGGTCATTGCGCCCGGCAAAGCGCACTCTTTGGGGCAGACGACAGCGTTCCGCCATGCGTCAGGGAGTGTCAAAGATCACCGAGGCCGCCATCATATCGCGCCAGACCGCCACCCCGGTTCCGACCGCACAGCCGCGCGCCGTGGGCCGCGCGCGGGTCTCGGTCCACCACAAGGACGGCGCGGTGCGCCTGAAGGATCTGCATCAGGCGGGCGCGATGAAGCTGCTGTTTCCGCAGGGCCGCCCGCACCCCGAGGCGGTGATGGTCAATACGGCGGGGGGAATCACCGGCGGTGATCGGTTTTCGGTTGCGGCCGCCGCGCTGGACAACAGCCGCCTGACGGTCACCACCCAGGCCGCCGAACGCGCCTATCGCGCCCAGCCCGGCGAGGTTGGACGCATGGAGACCCGGCTTGAGGTCGCCGCAGGCGCCCGCCTCAACTGGCTGCCGCAGGAAACCATCCTGTTCAACGGCAGCCGCTTTGCCCGCCGCCTGCGCGTGGATCTGGCCGCTGATGCGCGCTTTTTGATGGTCGAACCCGTGGTGTTTGGCCGTCTCGCCATGGGTGAGGCGCTGACCTCGGCCCGGTTCAGCGACCGGGTAGAGATCCGCCGCGACGGTCAGATGATCTATTATGACGGGGTCGAGCTGCGCGATGACATCGCCGCCACTCTGGACCGCCCTGCCGTGGCCGGGGGCGCCCGCGCAATGGCAGCGCTGGTCCTGGCCCATCCCCGCGCCGAAAGCTGGCTGGAGCCGCTGCGCGCGATGCTGCCGGGCACCGGCGGCGTGTCGCTGCTGGCCAAGGATCTGCTGGTCCTGCGGCTGCTGGCAGCGGATGGCTTCGACCTGCGCCAAACCCTTGTTCCCATTCTGGACCGCTTGCTGCCCGATGGCCTGCCGCGTGCCTGGAGACTGTGACAGAGAGACTGTGAGCCGATGAACCTGACCCCCCGTGAAAAAGACAAGCTGCTGGTAGCCATGGCCGCCGAAGTTGCCCGCAAGCGCCTGGCGCGCGGCGTCAAGCTGAACCACCCCGAAGCCATCGCCCTGATCACCGATGCGGTGGTCGAAGGGGCCCGCGACGGGCGCCCGGTCGCCGAGATGATGGAGGCCGGCGCCGCCGTCGTCTCACGCGATCAATGCATGGAGGGCGTGCCCGAGATGATCCACGAGGTTCAGGTCGAAGCAACCTTTCCCGATGGCACCAAGCTGGTGACCGTCCACAACCCGATCCGATAACACCCGACAGGAGAAACAGCATGAAACACCTGCCCGCTCTCGCATCCGCCATCGCGCTCACCGCTGGTCCGGCTCTGGCCCATGGCGGGGCACACCTGCATCCGCACGGCTCGGAAAGCTGGCTGCCCGTGATCCTGGCCGCACTCACCGTTGGCGGCGCTGCGGCGCTGGCCTACGTGCGGTCGCGCAAATGATCCCCGGTGAGCTGTTTCCTGCGGCGGGGGAGCTGACCCTGAACGATGGCACCGAAGCGGTGACGCTGATGGTTGCCAATACCGGGGACCGCCCGGTGCAGGTCGGCAGCCACTACCATTTCGCCGAAACCAATCCGGCGCTGGACTTTGACCGTACCGCGGCCCGGGGCATGCGTCTGGATATCGCTGCCGGCACCGCCGTGCGGTTCGAACCGGGCCAGCGCCGCGATGTGGCACTGATCCCGATCAGCGGCGCCCGCCGGATCTATGGTTTCAACCAAGAGATCATGGGGGATCTGTGATGCAGGAGGAAGGGCCTCGGCTGATCCTGGGTGGGCGCTGCTTCACCCGCCTATTCCCGCTCCCGCGCGTCACATCGCAGGTCTCGCGCTGTCCGAAACGTCGCAAACGCGCCCTCCCGTGGGGAGGGTCGGGCGCGGCCCGGCCTTGCGACCGGGCAGTCCCGTCAGCTCCTGAGATACGAGATTAACCGAGTCACCGCAGCGCGTGACCACCCGACCGGATAGGAACACCCATCATGCCCGCAAAACTTTCTCGCGCCGATTATGCCGCCATGTATGGCCCCACCACAGGGGACCGGCTGCGGCTGGCAGATACCGACCTGATCATCGAGGTAGAGCGTGACCTGATCACCGAAAGCGCGGGCGAAAATGCCCCGCGCTATGGGGAAGAGGTGAAATTCGGCGGCGGCAAGGTGATCCGCGACGGCATGGGACAATCCCAGGCCACCCGCGCGGCGGGCGCCGTGGACACGGTGATCACCAATGCGCTGATCGTCGATCACACCGGCATCTACAAGGCCGACGTCGGCCTGCGGGACGGGCGTATTCACAAGATCGGCAAGGCCGGCAATCCGGACACCCAGCCCGGCGTCGATATCATCGTCGGCCCCGGCACCGAGGTGATCGCGGGCGAAGGGCGGATCCTGACGGCGGGCGGTTTTGACAGCCACATCCATTACATCTGCCCGCAGCAGATCGAGGACGCGCTGCATTCCGGCCTCACCACCATGCTCGGCGGCGGCACCGGGCCGGCCCACGGGACATTGGCCACCACCTGCACCCCCGGTGCCTGGCACCTTGGCCGCATGATGCAGGCCGCAGATGCCTTTCCGATGAACCTGGCCTTTGCGGGCAAGGGCAACGCCTCGCAGCCCGCGGCGCTGGAAGAACAGGTGCTGGCCGGGGCCTGCGCGCTGAAACTGCACGAGGACTGGGGCACCACGCCGGCCGCCATCGATTGCTGCCTTGGCGTGGCAGACGCCATGGATGTGCAGGTGATGATCCACACCGATACGCTGAACGAATCCGGTTTCGTCGAACATACCGTCGCCGCCATGAAGGGCCGTACGATCCACGCCTTCCACACTGAAGGCGCCGGGGGAGGCCATGCGCCGGATATCATCAAGATCTGCGGCGAAGAGCATGTGCTGCCCTCTTCGACCAATCCGACGCGACCCTTCACCGTCAATACCATCGAAGAACACCTCGACATGCTGATGGTCTGTCACCACCTCGACAAATCCATCCCCGAAGACGTCGCCTTTGCCGAAAGCCGCATCCGCCGCGAGACTATCGCCGCCGAGGATATCCTGCACGACATGGGCGCCTTTTCGATCATCGCCTCCGACAGCCAGGCCATGGGCCGGGTGGGCGAGGTGCTGATCCGCACCTGGCAGACCGCCGACAAGATGAAGAAACAGCGCGGCCGCCTGCCCGAGGAGACCGGCGACAACGATAATTTCCGCGTCCGCCGCTATATCGCCAAATACACCATCAACCCGGCCATCGCCCATGGGATCAGCCACGAAATCGGCAGCATCGAGGAAGGCAAGCGCGCCGATCTGGTGCTGTGGAACCCCGCCTTTTTCGGCGTGAAACCCGAGATGGTGCTGATGGCGGGCACCATCGTCTGCGCCCAGATGGGCGATCCCAATGCCTCGATCCCGACCCCGCAGCCGGTCTATTCACGGCCCATGTGGGGCGCCTATGGGCGGTCAGTGGAAAACTCCGCCGTGACCTTTGTCTCTGAAGCCGCCCAGGCCAGCGGGCTGCGCGAAAAGCTGGGACTGGCAAAGCAGACCGTCGCCGTCACCGGCACCCGCGATATCGGCAAATCCGATCTGCGGCTCAACGCGGCCACGCCAAAGATCGAGGTGAACCCGGAGACCTACGAAGTGCGCGCCGACGGCGAATTGCTGACCTGCGCCCCCGCAACCGAGCTGCCGATGGCACAACGCTACTTTTTGTACTAAGGAGCGCAAAAAATGAGCATTTTCAGAACGTTGCACAGAGCGCATGGCAGCCATTCCAACTGGGGCCTAGCTAGGTCAGCATTCATGCCCTACCTTGGGTGTCACTGGGAGGAGATCACAACTCAAAAAGGAGTGACCTCCAATGGCATATGCCGCACAACACACCACCGCCTCCGCCAGCGGGAAATCCGTTCTGGCGATTCTGGCAGCACCCTTCGTCGCCTTTGGTCGCGTGATGATCGCGCTGGGCGAAGCCAACACCCGCAGCCAGAAAGTTCAGCGCCTGATGGCCATGAGCGATGCCGAGCTGGCAGAGCGTGGCCTGACCCGCGACAAGATCGTTCATCACGTCTTCTCGGACGTCTACTACATCTGATTCCCGGCACCGCCGGTCTCCAATCGCCGCGCCGGGGGCTGTCATGACCGCCCCCGCGCAGCTGCCCAGCCTGATCGCCCGCCAGTATCACGGTCACAGCCATCAGCCAGAGCCCCGGGACCGGGTGGTTCTGGATTACGAGGCACGGTTCCTGCGCCGCAAGGTTCTGAGCACCGAAACCGGTGCCCGGCTGCTGGTGGACCTGCCGCAGACGACCTCGCTGGATCACGGCGGGGTTCTGATTCTCGAAGACGGCGGAGAGATCGCCGTCACCGCCGCCCCCGAGGCGCTGCTGGAAGTGACAGCAGGCAACACGAGCGGCGCGGAATTGGTCCGGCTTGCCTGGCATATCGGCAACCGCCACACCCCCTGTCAGATCCAGCCCGAGCGCCTGCTGATTCAGCGCGATCACGTCATCCGCGCCATGCTGGAACGCCTTGGCGCCAATGTGCGCGAGGTTGAAGAGCCCTTCACGCCCGAAGGCGGCGCCTATGGGCACGGGCGCACCCATTCTCACGATCACGGTCATACGCATGATCATGGACATTCCCACGATCACAGCCACGGGCATGAGCATGATCACGGGCACAGCCATTCCCATGGCCACGATCACGCAGGCGGGCAGTCCCATGAGCATTGAACCCGGCGCCGTCCTTCTGATGCAGTGGCTCTCCCCGGCCTACCCGGTGGGCGCTTTTGCCTATTCGCACGGGCTGGAGGCCGCCTGCACCACCGGACAGGTTACCGATGGGACCGGACTGGCGGACTGGCTGGGCGATCTGCTGCTCTACGGCAGCGGGCGCAGCGATCCGATCATTCTATCAGCTGCTTACCGCGCAGCGGATGATGTGGCCCTGTCCGAAGTGGACATGCAGGCGCGGGCCTTTGCCCCGTCGCGCGAACGCCTGGCCGAAAGCCTCAATCAGGGGCGTGCCTTTTGCCAGACCACATCCGGTGTCTGGGGCGATACCCTGCCTGACCTCACCTATCCCAGCGCCATTGGCCGTGCGGCGCGCCTGCACGGGCTGTCGCTGGACCTGACGGCGCATATGTTCGTGCATGCCTTTGTCTCGAACCTTGTGGCGGCCGGGCAGCGGCTGTTGCCAGTGGGCCAGCTACAAGGCCAGCAGATCCTGACGGATCTCGGCCCGCTGATCCGGGAGGCCGCACAAAACGCCTGCGAGACGGATCTGGCGGCGCTGGCCGGGGCCAGCTTCGCCTCGGATATCGCCTCGATGACCCATGAAACCCAATACTCAAGGATCTTCCGCTCATGAGCAGTTTCAACGGACCTTTGCGCGTTGGTATCGGCGGCCCGGTCGGCGCGGGAAAAACCACGCTGACGGCGCAGCTGGCGCGCGCGCTGTCGCCGCATCACTCGATCGGGGTGATCACCAATGACATCTACACGCAGGAAGACGCCGAGGCACTGATGCGCATGCAGGTGCTGCCGCAGGACCGGGTGATCGGCGTCGAAACCGGCGGTTGCCCACATACGGCGATCCGCGAGGATGCCTCGATCAACTTGGCCGCCGTCGCCGAAATGCAAGAGCGCCACGCGGATCTGGAGATCGTGCTGATCGAGAGCGGCGGCGACAATCTGTCGGCGACCTTCAGCCCCGAGCTGGCCGATGTGACGCTTTATGTGATCGATGTGGCCGCAGGCGAGGAAATCCCTCGCAAGGGCGGCCCCGCCATCACCCGCTCGGACCTCTTGGTGATCAACAAGACCGACCTTGCGCCCTATGTGGGGGCCTCGCTTGAGGTGATGGAGCGGGACGCCGCGCGGATGCGGGGGGCGTTGCCCTTCGTCTTTGCCAGCCTGCGCCATGACAAGGGCGTGGCGGATATCGTCGCGCATCTGTGCAGCATCGGCGGCGTCCAGTCACCGCTGCTGTTGCAAGAAACCGCATGATCCGGGCGCGCAGGACAGAAGCTCCCGCGCCTGACCTCGCCTTTGAAAAAGGCGCGTTCCGTCTTGGGCCGGGCGCCGCGCTTTTGCGCGGCGCCCGGCCCAACTGCGAGGAGGTATTCAAAAATACCCCGCAGCAGGCGGGAGCATCCGCCGCGCCACCTGCAACACAAAGAGACCGATCCGATCTGCCGAATTGACGCAGCCACGGTGGCCTGAGATAACCCGTCCAAACCTATTGCGTGCGGACATATTTACGACTATCAACGTTAGCGCTAACGATTTGTACAATTCGCATATCCGGGACCGCGCCAAGAACAAGATCAGACTCTAATCAGACCACTTGCAAGGAACCTGTTGGAATGAGTGATATCTGGGCACAGCTGGCCCGACACAGAGCCGAAACCGCCAATACGCCGTTGCTGTCGCTGTTCGATGACGCGGGCCGGTTCGATGCTTTCTCTGCCGACAGTGATGACCTTCTCCTCGACTATTCCAAAACCTCGCTGGACCAAACGGCCCTGTCCCTGCTGATCGATCTCGCAAAGGAAACCGGTCTGCCGGATCATATCGACGCCATGTTCCGCGGCGAGCGGATCAACGCGACCGAGGGCCGGGCAGTTCTGCACACCGCCCTGCGCGCACCCACGGATCAGCAGATCCTGGTGGATGGCATAGATGTGGTGCCTCAGGTGCAGGACACTCTGCGCCGGATGGAAGCCTTTGCCGGAGCGCTGCGCAGCGGCGAGACGAAAACCGCGACGGGCGCGGCCTTTACCGATGTGGTCAATATCGGCATTGGGGGCTCCGACCTTGGCCCGGTGATGGCGACGCTGGCCCTTGCGCCTTATCACGATGGACCGCGCTGCCATTTCGTCTCCAACGTCGATGGCGCCCATATTGCCGATACGCTGAAGGATCTCGATCCTGAAACGACGCTGATCGTCATCGCCTCCAAGACCTTCACCACCACCGAAACCATGGCCAATGCCGAAACCGCGCTCAGATGGCTGCGCGCGGCACTGGGGGATGGCGCCACCGCGCATCTGGCGGCGGTCTCCTCGGCGCAGGACAAGACCGCCGCCTTCGGCATCCCGCCCGAGCGTGTGTTTGGCTTTGCCGATTGGGTTGGCGGGCGCTACTCCATGTGGGGACCGGTCGGCCTGCCGATCCTGATCGCCGTCGGCCCTGACAATTTCCGCGCCCTTCTGAGCGGCGCCGCAGCCATGGATGCGCATTTTCAGACTGCCCCGCTGACGCAAAACCTGCCGGTCCTGCTGGGGCTGATCGGGATCTGGCACAACAATATCTGCGGCTATGACAGCCGCGCGGTGCTGCCCTATGACCAGCGCCTGTCGCGCCTGCCCGCCTACCTTCAGCAGCTCGACATGGAAAGCAACGGCAAGGGTGTGACCCTTGATGGCGAACCGCTGACCCGCCATTCTGGCCCCGTGGTCTGGGGCGAGCCGGGCACTAACGGCCAGCATGCTTTCTATCAGCTACTGCATCAGGGCACCCGCGTGGTGCCTGCGGAATTCCTGATCGCCGCCGAGGGGCACGAGCCCGAGCTTGCCCATCAGCACCGGATGCTGGTGGCCAATTGCTTGGCCCAGTCCGAGGCGCTGATGCGCGGCCGCAGCCCGGAGGAAGCGCGCCAACTGGCCGCCGAACGTGGCTTCGAAGGCGCCGAGCTCAAACGGATGACAGCGCATCTGACCTTTCCCGGCAACCGCCCGTCGGTCACCATCGCTTACCCCCGGCTGACGCCCTTTGTGCTGGGGCAGATCATCGCCCTCTTTGAACACCGGGTCTTCACCGAAGGTGCGATCTGGGGGATCAACTCCTTTGATCAATGGGGCGTGGAACTGGGCAAGGAACTGGCGCTCAGCCTGATGCCGATTCTCGACGGCGCCGCCCCCACCGGCAAGGACGGCTCGACCCGGGGCTTGCTGGCAAAACTGACCTGAAGACCGGTCCGACATCAACCTGACCCGCTGCAAGGATCTGACAGACACATGGTTTCCCGCGTTATCCCCGTTCAGCCGTTCGACCTGGTCCTGTTTGGTGCCACCGGAGATCTGGCCCGCCGCAAGATCCTGCCGAGCCTGTTTCACCGCTTCCAGATCGGCCAGTTCAGCGACGATACCCGCATCATCGGCTCTTCGCGCGCCGATCTGGACCGGCCCGAGTTTCAAGAGCTGACCGCCGCCGCGATCCGCGAATTTGGCCAGCCCGGCGAGACCAACGAGGCGGATATCGCCGCCTTTATCAAGCTTCTGGATTATGTCGCGGTGGATGCGCGCGGCGATGGCGGCTGGGCCGAACTGGGCCAGCACCTGCGCGCTGATGTCACCCGCGCCTTCTACCTGTCGGTCGCCCCCAGCCTATTCACCGATATCGCAGACCGGCTCAGCGCAAGCGGCATGGTCACAGCCGAGAGCCGCATCGTGCTGGAAAAACCCTTTGGTCACGATCTGGCCTCAGCGCGGGAGCTGAACCAGGCGCTGCGGGCGCATTTCCAGGAAGATCAGATCTACAGGATCGACCATTATCTGGGCAAGGAAACCGTGCAGAACCTGATGGCCCTGCGCTTTGCCAACTCCCTGTTCGAACCGCTATGGAATTCCTCCCATATCGACCACGTGCAGATCACCGTCGCCGAAAGCATCGGGGTCGAGGGGCGCGGTGAATATTACGACAGGTCCGGCGCCATGCGGGACATGGTGCAGAACCACCTGATGCAGCTGCTGTGCCTCACCGCCATGGAGCCGCCAGCGCGCTTCACCCCGAACGCGGTGCGCGACGAGAAGGTCAAGGTGATCGAGGCGCTGGACCCGGTGGCCCCGGATGATATCGCCCGCGGCCAGTATCGCGGCCGCAACGGCGACAGCTACCGCGAGCATGCGGGAAATCCCGGCAGCACCACCGAAAGCTTCATCGCGATGAAGGTGCAGGTGGCGAACTGGCGTTGGGCCGGAACGCCCTTTTACCTGCGCACCGGCAAATGCCTGCGCGAACGGGTCTCCGAAATCGCTGTCTATTTCCGCGACCCGCCGCATAATATCTTCGAAGGCGCCGCAGGGGTGCACGGCAACGTGCTGGTGATCCGCCTGCAACCGGATGAAGGCATCACCCTGCGCACCACCATCAAGGATCCCGGCCCCGGCGGCATGCGCCTGACCGGCGCCAACCTCGATATGACCTTTGCCGACAGCCTGCCCGATGCGGGCCGCCCGCAGGACGCTTATGAGCGGCTGATCATGGATGTGATCCGCGGCAACCAGACCCTGTTCATGCGCGGGGACGAGGTCGAAGCTGCCTGGGCCTGGGCCGATCCAATCATCGCCAGCTGGGCCGACAGCGAAACCGCACCGCAGCGCTATGATCAGGGCGGCTCCGGCCCCGAGGATTCGCTGCTTCTGATGCACCGGGACGGGCGCCGATGGCGCAGCATCGGAGATTGACGCCCCTGCCCTCCACCGCCCCACAGCCCGCCCCGCGCAAGCCATTCGAAAGGCATCTGACATGAGCTTGAACCAGACACTCAAAGAGGTCACCGAACGGATCATCGCCCGCAGTGCGGAGACCCGCAGCGCCTATCTGGCGCGGATGCGCGCGGCACAAGGCAAGGGTCCGGCGCGGGCACATCTGTCCTGTTCCGGTCAGGCCCATGCCTATGCGGCGACCGGTTCGGATCAGGGCACGCTGGCCAGTGGCAGCGCCGGACATCTCGGGATCGTCACCGCCTATAACGACATGCTCTCGGCGCATCAGCCGTTTGAAACCTACCCCACGCTGATCCGCGATGCGGTCCGCGCCAGCGGGGGCACCGCGCAGGTCGCGGGCGGCGTGCCTGCCATGTGCGATGGCGTCACCCAGGGCGAGGCAGGCATGGAGCTGAGCCTGTTTTCCCGCGACACCATTGCGCTCGCGACCGGCGTCGCGCTGAGCCACAATGTGTTTGATGCGGCGGTCTATCTTGGCGTCTGCGACAAGATCGTGCCGGGTCTGGTGATCGGCGCACAGACATTCGGCCATCTTCCTGCAGTGTTCCTGCCTGCCGGGCCAATGACCAGCGGGCTGGCGAATGACGACAAGGCCAAGATCCGCCAGAAGTACGCCGCCGGAGAGATCGGCCGCGATGAACTTCTGAAGGCCGAGATGGCCGCCTACCACGGCCCCGGCACCTGCACCTTCTACGGCACCGCCAACACCAACCAAATGCTGATGGAATTCATGGGGCTACACCTGCCCGGATCCTCCTTCGTCAATCCTGGCACCCCCCTGCGCGAGGCGCTGACGGTGGAGGGCGCAAAACGGGCGCTTTCGCTCAGCGCGCTTGGCAACAATTATACGCCGGTCTGCGATGTGCTGGACGAAAAGGCCTATGCCAACGGCATCGTCGGGCTGATGGCCACCGGCGGATCGACCAACCTTCTGATCCACCTGATCGCCATGGCCCGCGCCGGGGGCGTGATCCTTGACTGGCAGGACTTTGCGGATCTGTCGGACGTGGTGCCGCTCCTGGCGCGGGTCTATCCCAACGGTCTGGCCGACGTGAACCATTTCCACGCTGCGGGCGGGCTTGGCTATATGATCGGGGAGCTCTTGAACGCGGGTTTCCTGCATCCCGACACCAAGACCATCGCGGGCACCGGGCTGGAACACTACACGCAGGAACCCTTCCTGACCGAGGATGGCCTGACCTTCCGCCCCGGCACCACAACATCGCTGAATGACGCGATCCTGCGCCCGGCACAGGCTCCGTTCCAGCAGACCGGCGGGCTGAAGCGTCTGACCGGCAGCCTGGGCACAGCAGTGATCAAGGTCTCCGCCGTGGCCGAGGAACACCACGTGATCGAGGCCCCCGCTCGCGTCTTCCACGATCAGGAGGAGGCCAAGGCCGCCTTCAAGGCAGGCGAGTTCACCGGCGATGTGATCGTCGTTGTGCGCTTCCAGGGCCCCAAGGCAAACGGCATGCCGGAGCTGCACAGCCTGACGCCCATGTTGGGCATTCTGCAGGGCAAGGGGCACAAGGTGGCGCTGGTCACCGACGGGCGCATGTCCGGGGCTTCGGGCAAGGTGCCCGCCGCCATCCACGTGGTGCCTGAGGCGCTGGACGGCGGCCCCATCGCCAAGATCAGGGACGGCGATATGCTGCGGCTCGATGCCACCACAGGCACGCTCGACGTGCTCACCCCCGGCGCGCTGGACCGCGAGGCCGCTACGGCGGATCTCTCCGCCTATCAGCACGGCACCGGGCGCGAGCTGTTTTCCCTGTTCCGCCAGGCCGTCACATCCGCCGATACCGGCGCCAGCGTTTTCGGAGACTGATCCCATGTCGATTTCACCAAAGGCAGCCAGCGCCCGCACCCGCGAGATCTGCCAGATGGCACCTATCGTTCCGGTTCTGGTGGTGCATGACGCCGCCCACGCGCGCCCGCTGGCCGAGGCGCTGGTGGCAGGCGGGCTGCCCGCGCTGGAAGTCACCCTGCGCACCCCGGCGGCCCTTGATGTCATCCGCGAGATGGCAAAGGTGCCCGGTGGCGTGGTCGGCGCAGGCACATTGGTCACCCCCGATGACGTTGCAGCAGCGGTCGAGGCTGGCGCGCAATTTGGCGTCTCGCCCGGCGCCACCGATCAGCTTCTGGACGCCTGTGAGGCCGCAGGCCTGCCGATGCTGCCCGGCGCCGCCACCGCCTCCGAAGCGATGCGCCTGCTGGAGCGCGGCTATGACATGCTGAAATTCTTCCCCGCCGAAGCCTCGGGCGGGGCGCCCGCGCTGAAAGCCATCGGCGCGCCGCTACCGCAGATCTCGTTCTGCCCCACCGGCGGCGTCAGCCCCGGCAATGCCCGCACCTACCTGTCGCTGCCCAATGTGGTCTGCGCCGGGGGCAGCTGGGTCGCCCCGGCAGACCTGATCGAGGCGGGCGACTGGGCCGGAATCACCGAACTGGCCCGCGCCGCGCGGCAACTGGCAGGCTGAGCTCCAGAACACCCACCGACAAAACAAGGAACCGAGAGCACCGGCCTTGACAGCCGGGGCCCGTTCCACGATGTATCGCAACCAATTCAGAATTGGTTGCGACCCTCATCTTGCCATATGATGACGGGCGCGCGGCCGGACTTCCGACAGCACCCGCCCTGTAGCGTTCACCACCAGAAAGACGATCTCTCATGTTTGAACTCGAAACCCTCCTCCCTCTGGTCGCCGTTGCAGCCGGCTCTGGCATCATCGGTGGTGTCCTTGCCGGCCTTCTTGGCGTTGGCGGCGGCATCGTCATCGTGCCCGCGCTTTACTTCGCCCTGTCGCTGACCGGGATGGAACCCGCGCTGACCATGCAGGTGGCGGTGGGCACCTCGCTGTCGACCATCGTCTTTACCTCGCTGTCCTCCGGCTATGGCCACTACAAGAAAGGCGCCATCGACATGGCGTTGCTGCGGCTCTGGGCACCGTCGATCCTTGTGGGCGTGGTTATCGGCGGCGTGCTGGGCGGTATCGTTTCGGGGCAGGTGCTGATCGCGGTCTTTGCCACCGTGGCCGTCATCGTCGCGCTCGACATGATCCTGCGCAAGGCACAGGACAGCGACACGCCGCGCAGTTTTTCCAAACCGGTCTGGGCCGCGCTTGGCGTTGTGGCCGGGTCGATTTCGGCGATGATGGGTATCGGCGGCGGCACAGTTTGCGTACCGATGCTGAACTTCCTTGGCTATGACATCCGCAAGGCCGTGGGCACCTCTGCCGCAATCGGCTTTATCATCGGGGTGCCGGGCGCGCTGATCTACATGGCGACCGGTTTCGGCTCCGAAGGTCTGCCGCCCTTCTCGCTCGGTTATGTGAACCTTCTGCTTGCGGCGGTGATCATCCCGCTCAGCACGACCTTTGCCCGGGTTGGCGTCAAACTGGCCCATAGCATCCCGCGCCGGGCGCTGCGCCTGTCCTTTGGGGTGTTCCTACTGATTACCTCCGCCCGGATGTTCAAAGACCTGTTTCTGGGTTGATCCGAGGCTGAACAGAGGCTGATCCTGCCATGACACCGCCCCCTGCCCCGCCTTCGGATACCGAGATCGCCGCGCGTCTGCGCCGAGAGATCGCCGAAGGCGCGCCGCTGAAAGATGGCCGCCTACCGCCCGAACGGGAGCTGGCACAGTGCCACGGCATCAGCCGGGCGCGGCTGCGGCGGGTGCTCGATCTACTGGCCGCCGATGGCACGATCTTCCGGCGCCGGGGACAGGGCACATTTGTGCTGCCGCCCCCGGCCACCGATGCCGCACGCCTGAAACCGCTGGCGCGGCGAGTGACTCCGGCCGAGGTGATCGAGGTGCGCCAGTCACTGGAACCCCGCCTTGCGGCGCTGGCCGCGACCCGCGCCACCCCGCAGGAGCGCGCGCAATTCGCCCAGATCGCCGCGGCCACCCAATCGGCAGAAGATCAGAGCAGCTATGATGCGGCAGATGATATCTTTCACTACAAGATCGCGGAAATGGCCCATAACGCGCTGTTCCTGACCATGTACGAGGCGATCCGCAGCGTACGCCAGGAGGCCAGCTGGATCCGCCCGCGGGCCGAAACCTATTCTGGCGCGGTATTCGAGATGCTGGCGCAGCAACACCAGGCGCTGGCCACCGCGATCATCGAAAGCGATGCACCGCGCGCGGCAGAAGCAATGAAGACCCACCTGCACAGCGTATCAGAAACCCTGTCGCGGGCCGATCCGGCACCCTGATCCGGGGCGTTTATCCAGCCTTTGCCAGCGCCGGACCAGCACCGCGCCAGCCCGGCAGCGTCTGATCCAGATATGCGGTCACTTCGGTCAACCCTGCAGCATCCAGCGCCACCTGCATCTGGCGCAAGACGCGGGGCAGGAAGTGCAGGTAGCCGGGTTTACCGTCGCGCTGATGCAGGCGCAGGAACACACCGGCAATACGGGTATGGCGCTGCGCCCCCAGCAGGTGATAGCGCCGGGTGATCGCATCAGCGCCCCCGGCGGCCTCCGGCGCGGCGGCAATGTAGCGTTCAAGCATTGCCTGCTCCAGCCCCGGTTCCAGATCGCGGCGCGCATCCTGCAACAGCGATACAAGATCGTATTCCGCAGGACCGGTCACGCCGTCCTGAAAATCCAGCAGTCCGCAGCGGCGCACTCCGTCGCGTTCGCTGAGCTCCATCAGGTTGTCGACGTGAAAATCGCGCAGCACCAATGTGCGCGGACCAGACAGCGACAGGGTCAGCGGCTCCCGCCACAGATCGTGGAACTCCGCGTCGAACGCCTCCGGGTCGATGTCCGGGCGCAGCGTCGGCGCGAACCAGTGGGAGAAGATCGACAATTCCTCCAGCAAGGTCGCCAGATCATACGCTGGCACCTGCACCGATGCGGCCTGCGGATGATGGTGCAGGTGCAACAGAGCATCCACCGCGAGGGCATAGAGCATGCTCTCGTCTCGCCCGGCAGCCAGCTGCACGCTATAGGTCTGGGTACCGAAATCTTCGATCAGGGCCAGGCCGGTGTCCGGATCGGCGCCATAGACCTGAGGCGCGCTCAGGCCCAGTTCTGTCAGATGCTGCGCGAGAGACACGAAACCGGCAAACCCCGCCGGATCACTCGGATCCTGCATCAGCATCCTGCCGCGCCCCTCCAGCCGCATATACCGCCGCGCCGAAGCATCGCCGGGCAAGGGCAGCAGGGTTGCATCCGCCTCTCCCTGCTTGGCCAGAAAGTCGGCGATGGTGGGATCCTGCTGAACGGAGGCAGAGGGCGGGGAAGACATCATAGGCAGGGCACCTGGCAGCAACAAAGGACGTGGGCCACAGGTCTGGAGGATTTTCGCCGCCCCGTCCAGCCATGCCGCCCGGTATGCGCGGTCAGCCCCTAGCCCTGTTTCACAAGCCCGTTCACAAAGCGCCGCACCAGCGGCGCCACCACCAGCACCACGCAGAAGGCCACAGGCCAGCTATAGAGCCAGGAGGTCAGCCAGGTATCAAAGGCCTGCGCGCTGAAACCGCGCGTCCTGAGCGTTGCCACCATAATCACGATGCCCGACATGATCCCGGACAACAGGAAGCCAAACAGAACAGGCGCGAAACGGGCGGGCAGCATGGAAGACTCCTTGTTCACATTCCGGCAGGAATATGTGGCAGCGAGCAACCAATTGCCAGACCGGGGCGCGGGATCGTAATCCCGCGTGAACGTACCTGGAGAATTCTGGTCAAAAAACGCTCAGAGCATCCAGCCGAGACTGTCTTCGGTGCGCAGCGTCGAAGGGGTGTATTCCGCGCTGACCCAGCCCTTGTAGCCGCTGTCGTCGATGGCTGCGAAAAGCTCTTCGAAGTCGACGGGACCGGTACCCGGCTCACAGCGCCCGGGTGCGGCGCCGATCTGCACGTGCACCACATGCTCCTTGAAGGTCTCCCAGACCTTCAGCGCATCGCCGTGGATCATCTGGGCGTGATAGGCATCGTACTGCAGCCCCACGTTCGGCCGGTTCACCGCCTGCAGAACCTCGGCCGCCAGATTATAGTCGTTCAGGAAGTAGTTCGGCTGGTCCCCGACATTCAGCGGTTCGATGGTGAACTGCTGCGTCGGCGCGCGATCCGCGGCCCACTGCAGGTTCTGGATAAAGGTCTGTTTCGCCAGATCCCCCGTCGCATAACCGGCCATGATGTGAATGGCGCCGGGGCGCAGGATCTCGGCGTAGCGCAGCACCCGGCGGATATCGCGCTGATACCGTTCCCCGCCGCCCGGCAGCGCCGCATAGCCGGGCATACCGCCAGTGTAATTCGGCGGCGGCGCGTTCATCAGCAACAGTTCCAGCCCGTTCGACACCAGCGCCCGCTGGGTTTCCTTGGCCGCCAGTTCATAGGGAAACAGGATCTCAACCGCGTCGAACCCGGCCCGAGCCGCCGCTGCGAACCGTTCAAGATAGGGCAACTCAGCAAAGAGCATTGAGATATTCGCGGCAAACCTTGGCATCGGAGCTCCTGTCGTTTGCCGCAGATTTAAGGCCTCGCAGACTCGGCGCCAAGGGCGGGAAAACGGTGCATTAAACGCAACCGCCACAATATTGCCACAAAATCGACTCTATTTTACCCAAAATGCCAGAACCTGCTAACGATAGCTTAATTCGCTCCCTGCGACGCGCCGGAAAGGCGGGAGTTCTGGGGCGGTTTCAGCCTTGATCCAGCTCTGCCGACGGGATGACCGGGAAGAATTCGCCAGATGACCACAGGCCGAACCACCCGTCATGATGGCTACCCAGTTCGACCAGCCGGTAAAAGCTCTTGCGATCGATCAGCGCCTCAAGCCCGGCCCGGATCATCACGTAAGGCGACGGCTCGCCAGTCTCTGGATCCTGCACCACCCGGATCGGATGGTCCGGCCCGGCCACGGCGCTGTCGCCGACATGAGTGGTAAAGGTCAGCACCTGATCCTCTCCCGCGCCGGAGGCTTCGAAATCGACTGCCACGAAAGGCGCATCATCCACGGTGATTCCGACCTTTTCGACCGGCGTCACCAGGAAATACTTGTCGCCTTCGCGTTTCAGGATTGATGAAAACAACCGCACCAGCTCAAACCTGCCGATGGGAGTGCCAAGGTAGAACCACGTCCCGTCCCGGGCGATGCGCATGTCCAGATCGCCGCAAAACGGCGGGTTCCACAGGTGGACCGGCGGCAATCCCTTGCCTTTCTTGGCCGCAGTGGCTGCGGCTGCTATGCCGTCGGCTGTCGGTGTCACGATGTTTTGTCCGCTCATTGTTTTTGCCATTTCCGTTGGGCGAGATACACTAAGACCATATATGCGCCGTGAAAGGAAAGTCATGTCCGAACCCGATGATCTGCTGGCCGACATCGAAGCGCTCGAAGCCAAGCTGCAACAGGCGCGGGAGTCGATCACCCGCCGTTTTATCGGCCAGGAGCGGGTCGTGGACCTGACCCTTGCCACTCTTTTGTGCGGCGGTCACGGGCTGCTCGTCGGACTGCCCGGCCTCGGCAAGACCCGGCTGGTAGAAACCCTGTCGACGGTGATGGGGCTGGATGGCAACCGGATTCAGTTCACCCCTGACCTGATGCCGGCGGATATCCTTGGCTCTGAGGTGCTGGACACCGCCGCCGATGGCAGCCGCGCCTTCCGTTTCGTGCCGGGGCCGGTGTTCTGTCAGCTCTTGATGGCGGATGAGATCAACCGTGCCAGCCCCCGGACCCAATCGGCGCTGCTGCAGGCGATGCAGGAACGCACGGTGACCGTCGCGGGTGAAGACCGGCCGCTTGGTACGCCCTTTCACGTGCTGGCCACCCAGAACCCGATCGAGCAGGAAGGCACCTACCCCCTGCCCGAAGCGCAGCTGGACCGGTTCCTGTTCCAGATCGACGTGCAATACCCCGACCGCAAGACCGAGCGGGACATCCTGCTGGCCACCACTGGTGCAAGCGAGGCCGAGGCGCATCAGGTCTTTACCGCCGATGAGTTGATCGCCGCCCAAAACCTGCTGCGGCGCATGCCGGTGGGCGACTCGGTGGTCGAGATGATCCTGGACCTGGTCCGCGCCTTCCGCCCCGAAGAACCGGGCGCCTCGCAGCGCGTCGTCGATACGGTCGCCTGGGGTCCGGGGCCGCGCGCGGCGCAGGCCCTGATGCTGGCGGTGCGCGCCCGCGCCCTGCTGCAGGCCCGGCTGGCGCCCAATGCCGAGGATGTGATCGATATGGCCCGGCCGGTTCTGACCCACCGGATGCAGCTCAACTTCTCGGCCCGCGCGCGGGGTGACAGCCTGGCCGATCTGATCGACAGCACCGCTGCCGAGCTGACCCGCACCGGAGCCGCCGCGTGACCCAACCCGCCGCCTCTGACGCGTCTTCTCCCGTCGCCCCGGCCGCAGATCTGCGCCACCGGGCCGAAGGGGAGGCCAGCGCCCTGCCGCCGCTTCTGGTCGATGCGCAGATGCTGGCAGGTGCTGTCCTTTTGGGGGAACACGGGCGGCGGCGCGCCGGAACTGGCGATGATTTCTGGCAATACCGTCCCCTGCAACAGGGCGACAGCCGCCGCATGATCGACCATCGGCGTTCGGCCCGGGGTGATGTGCAATTCGTGCGCGAACGGGAATGGCAGATCGCCCAGACGGTGCATGTCTGGACCGATCTTGGCGCCTCGATGCGGTTTTCCTCCAGCCCCGAATTGCCGCAAAAGATCGACCGCGCGCGCCTGCTGGCGCTGGCGGTGTCGGTCCTGATGCTACGCGGCGGCGAACGCGTGGGCCTCACTGGCGGTAGATTGCCCCCGCGCAGCGGCAAGGCCCAGATCCTCCGTCTGGCCGAGATGCTGAGCCGCGAGGACGACGCCGATTACGCACCGCCCGAGCACCGCGCCATGGTGCCCCATGCCCGCGCCCTGTTCATCTCGGATTTCCTTGGCCCCTTTGACGAATTGCAGCTGGCACTGAGCAAGGCCGCCGACCGCGGCGTGCGCGGGGTGCTGTTGCAGGTTCTGGATCCAAACGAGGAAAGCTTTCCCTTTGCCGGGCGTACCCGGTTTCACAGCATGACCGGCGGGCTGGTGCATGAAACGCTGAAGGCCTCGGCTCTGCGTGATCGCTATCTGGACCGCATGGCCGAACGGCGAGACGCGCTGGAAGCGCTGTGCCGCACCGCAGGCTGGCGGCTGGGTCTGCATCACACAGGTGACAGCGCCCAGGCTGCTCTGATGTGGCTCTATCACGCGCTGGAAAGGTCCTCCGCATGACCCTGATTGCCGGTATCGGATTTGCCTATCCCTGGCTGCTGCTGGGCCTGCTGGCTCTGCCGATCCTGTGGCTGTTGCTGCGCGCTGTGCCGCCTGCACCGCGGCGGCAGGCCTTTCCCGCCGTGACCTTGCTTTTGGGCCTTGGCGATGACGAAAGCCTGTCCGACCGCACCCCATGGTGGCTGCTGCTGCTGCGGATGCTGGCGCTGGCGGCAGCGATCATCGGTCTGGCCGGTCCGGTGCTGAACCCGGAAGAGCGCGACAGCGGCAGCGGACCGCTGCTGGTGGTGCTGGATGCCACCTGGGCCGGGGCTGATGGCTGGGAGGAGACCCGCGATCAAATCACCGCGCGGCTGGAGGAAGCCGGGCGCAGCGACCGCACCGTCGCCGTCCTGCGGCTGAGCGATCCGCAACCGCTACAGTTCCTTGCCGCCAGCGACTGGGCTCGGCAGGTCGCCGGCCTCACCCCCAATCCCTGGCAACCGGCCCCGGATCAGGTGGATCAGGCACTCACGCATATTGCCGAAGCCACAGAAGGCTTTGACACGCTCTGGTTCAGCGACGGATTGGACTATCCCGGGCGGGAGCAGCTGACCGAGGCGCTGGCGGCCCGCGGCGCCCTGCAGGTGCTGGAGCAGCCCGGCGCCGCCTTTGCGCTGGCACCGCCCAGCTATGCCGATGGCGCGCTGGAACTGACGGTGGAGCGTAGCCTGCCCGGCCCGGCACGGGATATGCTAGTGCAGGCCCGGGGCCGCGATCCCGGCGGCACCCTGCGCAGCCTCGCTCAGGCCACCGCCCGTTTCGATGCAGGCGTCACAAACGCCAGCGTCCGCCTATCCTTGCCGTCCGAGTTGCGCGCCCGGATTACCCGGTTTGAACTGGCAGGCCAGCGCAGCGCCGGAGCCGTGGCCCTGGCCGATGACGGGTTGCGCCGCCGCGAGGTCGCGCTGATCGCCTCGGAAAGCGAAGACGAGGGCCTCGCGCTGCTGTCGCCGCTGCACTACCTCCGTCAGGCACTGGCGCCCACGGCGGACCTGCTGGAAGGCGCGCTCAGCGATCTGCTGCCCGCCAACCCCGATGTGATCATCCTCGCCGATGTCGCCCGCCTGCCCCCGGCGCAGGAACAAGCGGTGATCGACTGGGTCGAGGAAGGCGGGCTGCTGGTGCGCTTCGCCGGCCCCCGGCTGGCCGCCAGCGATACCGCCCGCAGCGAGGAAGAACCGTTGATGCCGGTGCGCCTGCGGCTTGGCGGACGCAGCATCGGCGGCGCCATGAGCTGGGGTGAGCCAAAGACGCTGGCGCCTTTCGAGGATGACTCTCCCTTTGCCGGGCTGCGCACGCCAGAGGAGGTCACCGTCTCAGCGCAGGTGGTAGCCCAGCCCGACCCCTCCCTTGCCGACCGGGTGATCGCCGCCCTTGGCGATGGCACCCCGCTGGTCACCCGCAAGCCGCTGGGACAGGGGCAGGTGGTGCTTTTCCATGTCACCGCCAATGCCGAATGGAGCAGCCTGCCGCTCTCTGGCCTGTTCGTGCAGATGCTGGAACGGCTAGCGGTCTCCTCCGCCGTCGGCACGCCCGAGGCAACCAGCCTGGAAGGTACCGTCTGGCGGCCCGTTTCCGTGCTGGATGGATTTGGCCGCAGCCGCGAGGCAGGCACCCTGCCCGGCGTGCAGGGTCCCGATCTGGTCGCCGCCCCGGCAGGCCCGGCTCTGCAACCCGGCCTGTATGATGGCGGCAATCAGACCCTCGCACGCAACGTTCTGCGCGCGGGCGACAGCCTGACGGCGGCGTCCTGGCCTGCCTCGGTTCCGGTTTCCGGCTACAGCGCGGCGCAGGAGCGCCCGCTTGGCGGCGCCTTGCTGGGGCTTGCCCTTGTGCTGCTGGCGCTTGATGTTCTTGCGACCCTGCTGGTCTCTGGCCAGTTGGCGCAACTGCGGCGCAGCACCGCCCTCGTACCCTTGCTCGCAACAGCAGCTCTGGCACTTGGCGCCCTGTCGCCACGCCCGGCCCTGGCGCAGGAAAGTGGCGCCGCCGATCCGGTCGCGCTTGCGGCCGAGCTGACCCTGGCGCATGTGCTCAGCGGCAATGCAGAGGTAGACCGGATCGCCCGGGCCGGTCTGCAGGGCCTGTCGGACACGCTGTTCTTCCGCACCTCGGTCGAGCCATCAACGCCCGCAAGCGTCGATCTGGAACGGGACGAGCTGGCGTTCTTCCCGCTGCTTTACTGGCCGGTGACGGCGGATCAGAAAATGCCCTCGGCCGCGGCCTATACAAGACTCAACGCCTACCTGCGCAGCGGTGGTATGATCCTTTTTGACACCCGCGATTCCGATCTGGCTGCCGTCGGCGCCACCAGCCCCGAAGCGCGCCGCCTGCAACAGCTGGCGCTGGGGCTGGATATTCCGCCGCTGGAGCCGCTGCCGCCGGACCACGTGCTGACCCGCACTTTCTACCTGCTACAGGACTTCCCCGGCCGCCATCCGCGCGGGCCGCTTTGGGTCGAAGCCGCGCCGCCCGATGCAGAGCAAGACGAAGGCATCCCCTTCCGCACGCTTAACGACGGGGTGACGCCGGTGGTGATCGGCGGCAACGATTGGGCCTCGGCCTGGGCGGTGGACAGCAATGGCCGCCCACTGCGCCCGGTCGGGCGCGGCTATGCCGGTGAGCGTCAGCGTGAGTTGTCGCTGCGCTTTGGCGTCAATCTGGTGATGCATGTGCTGACCGGCAATTACAAATCCGATCAGGTCCATGTTCCGGCGCTGCTGGAACGGCTGGGGCAATAGGGGCCACGACGATGACGCAGACGATCCTGTTCGACCCGCTGCTGCCCTGGCCCGTGATCTGGGCGCTCACCGCCGTGACGGTGCTGGGCCTAGCGCTGGCCATCTGGGCGCGGATGCGCGGCTGGCTGCTGCGCGCGGGCGCCGCCCTTGGCCTGCTGGCAATGCTCGCTGGGCCAGTGGTGCAGAACGAAAACACCGCCCCCTTAAGCGATATCGTGGTGGTGGTCGCCGATAAAACCGCCAGCCAGAGCCTGCCTGCCCGGCCCGAGCAGATGGCCGAGGCCGAAGAAGAGCTGAGACAGGCGCTAGAGGCCCGCCCCAATACCGAAACGCGCTGGATCACCCTGCCGGATGCCGCCGATGACAGCGGCACCGCCCTGATGCAGGCGGTTTCCGATGCGCTGGCCGATGCACCGCGTGGCCGGATCGCCGGGATCATCGCCCTGTCGGACGGTCAGATCCACGATGCCGATCAGGCCCCCGACCTGCCTGCGCCGCTGCACCTGTTGCTGACCGGCAAAGACAGCGACTGGGACCGCCGCCTTGTGGTGCGCAACGCGCCCGCCTTTGGCATCATCGGAGAACCCGTCACCCTGACGCTGCGGATCGAGGATCAGGGCGCCGCGCCCGACGCCGCCGCAACCGCGCCGCTGGAAATTGCGATCGATGGGGCCGAACCGAAACGGTTTACCCTGCCGGTCGGTGTCGATTTCGAACTGCCCATCGCCCTGCCGCATGGCGGGCGCAACGTGATCGAATTCTCGGTACCCGAAGCTGCCGGAGAGCTGACCGCCCGCAACAACACGGCGCTGATCCAGATCAACGGCGTGCGGGACCGCCTGCGCGTGTTGCTGGTGTCCGGAGAACCGCACCCCGGCGGGCGCACATGGCGCAACCTGCTGAAATCGGATAGCTCGGTGGACCTGGTGCATTTCACCATTCTGCGCCCGCCGGAAAAACAGGACGGGGTGCCGGTGGATGAGCTGAGCCTCATCGCCTTTCCCACGCGCGAATTGTTTCTGGAGAAGATCGACGATTTCGACCTGATCATATTTGAGCGCTACAAACGACGCGGCATCTTGCCTGCGATTTATCTCGACAATGTGGCCGATTACGTGGCCAAGGGCGGCGCCGTTCTGATCGCGGCGGGGCCGGATTTCGCCAGCGCCGCCAGCATCTACCGCAGCCCCCTGTCGGCGGTCCTGCCCGCCAGCCCCACGGCGCGGGTCTTTGAACAGCCCTATCTGCCCCAGGTCACCGATCTTGGCGCCCGCCACCCTGTCACCTCGGGACTGAAACGGGAGAGCACAGACGGGACGTGGGGCCGCTGGCTGCGCCAGATCGATCTGCAGGAACCGCAGGGACATGTTCTGATGGAGGGGGTCGAGGACCGGCCGCTGCTGGTGTTGAACCGCGAAGGCGAGGGACGCGTGGCGCTGTTGGCCTCGGATCATGCCTGGCTCTGGAGCCGGGGCTATGAAGGCGGCGGGCCGCAGCTGGAACTGCTGCGCCGCCTGGCCCACTGGATGATGAAAGAGCCGGAGCTGGAGGAAGAGGTTCTGACCGCCGAGGCCACCGGCCAGAAGATGCAGATCACCCGGCGCACGCTGCAGGACAGCATCGGCGCCGTCACCATCACCGCGCCGGATGGGTCCGAGACGGTACTGGACCTGCAGGAACGGGCCCCCGGTGTCTGGCAGGGCAGCTATACGGGCGCCGAGATCGGCCTGTACCACCTCAGCGAAGGCGACGCCTCAGCCGTCATCGGGCTGGGTCCGGCGGCGCCCCGGGAGTTCGGCGAAACCGTCGCCACCGGCGAGGTGCTGCGCCCGGTGGTCGCCACAGCGCGGGGCGGTATCCTGCGGCTGGAGGACGGTCTGCCGCGTCTGCGCGATGTGCGCGAGGGGCGCCCGGCCGCCGGACGTGGCTGGATCGGTCTGACCCCGCGCGAGGCCTATGAAACCCTGTCGGTGTCACAGCATCCATTGCTGCCTGCCTGGCTGGTGCTGCTGGTTATTGCCGCGCTGATCACCGCGGGCTGGCTGCGCGAGGGACGCGGATGACCCGGGCCGCAGATCTGCTATCAGTCGATTTCGATCGCGGCCCGGGCCGAGCGGCCCGCCGCATCGACCACCACAAGATCGGAAAAACCAAGGCCGGGACTGGGGATTTCGAACTCCCGCGCCTGCTGCCCCTGCAGCACCGGTTTTCCATCCGCCAGCACCACGAAAGGCGCAGTGCCGCCGCGCAATTTAACCTGCAGCCCGCCGCCCTCCAGCGCCAGCCGGGCGCCATTCGGGGGGAACAGCATCTGCGGCGCATTCTCTGCCGGTTCGAATACCGCGTCCCGTGCCCGGAAGCGGCGCAGCGGCGCGGGCAATTCCGCCGCCGACAGGATCAGGGTCGCGGCGGGCGGCGGTGGCAGCGCGTCAAAATCGGGTTTTAGCAGACCAAAGGCCTCGAACAGCACCGGCGCTGCCAGATCACCGCCAAAGGCCCCCGGCACTGGCGTGCCATCCGCCCGGCCCATCCAGACGCCGATCACATGGCGTCCGTCCCAGCCCAGCGCCCAGGCATCGCGGTGACCATAGGACGTGCCGGTCTTATAGGCCAGAACACCGGCCCGTGCCCCGGGTGGCGGCGCCAGCCCACGCAGCACATCGCCCAGCTGCCAGGCCGCCACGTCCGATATCATCCGGGGGCGATCCTGCTGCGACGCCCCCCGCAGCACCCGCAGCGCCGGTCCCTGCCCGCCCGCGGCCAGCCCGGTATAGATCTGCACCAAATCCTGCAACGAGGTGCCAAGCCCGCCAAGGCTGATCGCCAGCCCCGGTTTGCCAGCGCCGGGCAATCGGGGGCTGGCACCACCCCGGCGCAGGGCCGCCATCAGATGTGCCGCCCCCAGCTCGCGGGTCAGCTTTACCACCGGGATATTCAGGGACAGCTGCAACGCCTCGCGCACCCGCAGATCGCCACGAAAGACTCCATCAAAATTCTGCGGCGCGTAGCCGTCGAAATCCACCGGACCGTCATGGATCAGTGTCTCGGGGTGCACCAGCCCGCGATCAAAGGCCAGCCCGTAGACCAGCGGTTTCAGCGTCGAGCCTGGAGAGCGCAGCGCCTGTGTCATATCGACAAATCCCTGCCGCCCCTGATCGGCGTACCCGGGGGATCCGACCGAGGCGAGCACCTCTCCGCTCTGGTGGTCCACTACCATCAGCGCCGCCGAGAGCCGCGCGCCGCTGCGCCGCGCCGCCGCCTGTACCAGCTGCTCCATCCGCTGTTGCAGATCGGCCTGCACCGTCAGGGACAGGCGCCGGGCGCCGGGATTTGCGGACAGGGTGCGGTCAGCCAGATGCGGTGCCAGCCGGGGCATCGCAGCCATCTGCCGGGGCAGGCGTGCCTTGGTTGCGATCTCGGCGCTTTCGCTGTCCAGAACACCATCAGCAACCATCCGCGACAGCACCTGCGCGCGTGCTTGTCGCGCGGCCTCGGGCGCCCGATCCGGGCGGCGGCTTTCCGGGGATTGCGGCAGCGCCACCAGCAACGCCGCCTCTGCTGCAGTCAACCTTCGCGGTTCCTTGCCCAGCCAGACGTAACTGGCGGCCCGCAGCCCTTCGATATTGCCGCCATAGGGCGCATGGGTAAGATAGAGCGTCAGGATCTCAGCCTTGCTGAGGCGTCGCTCCAGCGCCAAGGCCACCCGGATCTGCCGCAGCTTGCCGGACCAGCGCCCGGTCGAGCCATCCTCCAGCAGACGCGCCAGCTGCATCGTCAGCGTCGAGCCGCCCGAAACCACCCGGCCATGCCACAGCGCCTGCCCACCCGCACGCATCAGTGCCAGAACATCCACCCCCGGATGCGACCAGAATCGGCGGTCCTCATAGGCGATCAGCATCTCGGTGAACCGGGGATCCACCTGATCGAGCTGCAGCGCCATGCGCCAGATGCCATCCCCAACCGGGTAGACCCGCAGCAGGCGGTCCTCGCGGTCCATTACCTCGACCGAGGTTTCGGCAAGGGTCAGGGGCAACTCGGTATCGGCGACCCAATCGTCGAACAGACGCCAGCCGATGCCCAGCAGCAGTGCAAGCGCGGCAACGGCCCACAGCCCCCGCCGCCAGAAGGTCGGACCACGGGCATATTCACCGCGCGCTGACCGAGTGGTAAGCGCGCGCAAGTATGCCCGCCAACTGCCGGTCACCGGATCTGCACGCGGCCTGCGGCGGTGCGGGCGCGGTAGGCCGGACGGTACATATCCTCGACCGAAGCTGCCGGGTGATGGAAGCTGCCCGGCGTCACAGCCCGCGTGACATAGGCCAGCGTCACGGTTTCGGTGCCGCCGATATCTACCGCTGCCAAGAAGCGGTCAGAGCGGAACTCTGCATGGGTTGCCTGATCCAGCTTCAGCCAATCGAGATCGCGCAGATCGCCAGAACGCAGCAGGTTCGGATTGTCGATCTCAAACCCCGCCGGAAGAGGATCATCCACCATCAGCCGGGCACCGGTGCCTTCATGCGGCACCACGCTCAGCACGGTCACGAAACGCGCCCCGGTTTCAAAGCTCAGCTCCGCGATCGGTTCGCCCTCCAGCGTGTAATAGCTGCGGTTCAGCGTGTAGCCATAGCCGCCCGCCTCGGGAGCGACTACGGGCACGCCAAGGGTTGTCAGGGTGATCTCGGTGCTGCGTCCCGAAGCTGCTGAAATGGATTTCCCCATGCCTGCCGCGCTGCCATCCAGCACCTCGACGAAAGGCCCGGCAACGCTTTGACCGTTGACCAGCAGACCGCTGTCTTCGGGGCTGGAGACCAGCGCCTGCGCCGCCAGCAGGGTCCATGCGGCCTCCTGCGTGGACATTCGGCTGCCATCCTCGGTCACCCGGGCCATCAGGTATTCCTGACTGACCGCTGCACTTCCGGCCTCACTTGCCAGCGCCAGGACCGCGGCGGCATCGCGGCGATGGGTGCCGTAGTCGACCCGCCAGACCGGGGTTTCCGCGCCGCTGCGGCCCAGCATCTGCGCCGCCCGCCCGAACATGCGGTCGGCGCGGGGCTGATCGCCATAGGCCGCCAGCGCAGCGCCCAGCTGCGCCGCCGCCAGCGGGGTGGCAAAATCGCCTGCCTTCACATCCGCATAGTAGCGCAGATCGCCCATGGCGGCGGCGCCTTCGCGGGCCAGCACCATCAGCGCATAGGCAATGTCCTCGCCTCCATTGTCGAAATTGGGGGCGTAGTTGATCCGGTTGCGCAGATTGTCCATCGCCTGGGCAAAGGCCTGATCGGGCACCGCATAGCCCTGCGCCCGGGCGCGGGACAGGAAATCGCTGGCATAGGCATCAAGCCAGAAATCACCGCTTTCGGCGCGCCACAGGCCAAAGGCACCGTTACTGGCCTGCCGCGTCAGCACCTTGCGGATCGCCGCATCAATGCGCGCCTTCACAGCCGGTCCATTGCCCAGCCCCGCCGCCTCGGCCACCGAAGAGAGATAGAGCAGCGGCATCGCCGTCGAGGTCACCTGCTCGGTGCAGCCATAGGGGTAGCGATCCAGCTGCGCCAGAAGACCGGGCACGTCGAACTTGGCCAGAGGCCCGGCAGAAAGCACCGCCCGCGCCGAGCCGGGCCGCAGCCCGGCAAAGACGTCGGCGCTGAACTGGAAACTGTCGCCGCCCGATAGCCGGAAGCGTCGGGTCTGCGCCACGACGGGATCATTGGCCCGCACCGGCATTCGCAGCCGCTGCACCAACGGCAGCCCAGCGGGCGTCGTAAGGGTCAGCTCGATCTCGGGATCGCCCACAGCCTGCGCCGACAGCGGCAATTCAAGCACCGCCTTGCCCTGCTCGGTCAGCGTCACCGCGCCCGGCAGGGGGCCAAGCTCCAGCCCCGTGCCGATGGCACGCGCCGACAGGGCCATCTCGCCCGCCGGTCCATCCGCATGCACGATTTCAATCCGGGCGCGACTGCTATCGCCCGGCGCAAGGAAACGCGGCACGGTCGCGGTCACCACCACCGGATCACGCACCAGCATGTCTGCCTCGGCCTGTCCCACGGCACGCGGCGACCAGGCCACTGCCATCAGCCGCACGGTGCCGTTGAAGGCAGGCAGATCGATTGGGAACAGCGCCTCGCCATTGGCGTCCAGCTGCAAGGGGCCAGAGAAGACCGCCACAAGATCCTGCGTCGGCGGTGGCGATTGCATGCGCATGCCGTTATCCGCATCACCGCCCGACCGCACCTGCCCCATCGCGCCATTTCCGGGATCAATCAGACGCCCGTAAAGATCGCGAAGCTCCATCCCCAGCCGCCGCTGGCCGTGATAATGGGCGGCGGGATCGGGGCTTTTGAAACCGGTGAGGTTGAGAATGCCGAGATCAACAGCAGCAACCGTCAGCCAGACCTCTTCGCCCGCTGCGGCGCCATCAACCCGAACCCGGGCCGTTTCGGTGCCGCGCGGGCGGGCGACCTCGGGGACGTCGATGTCAACCGACAGCTCCTGCCCCGGCTGAGTCACGCTGGCATGCGCCAGACCCAGCGCCCGCGCGGGTGTCCGGCTGGCCTTGCCCGTGACGGGCTGCAGCACGGTTGCCGTCACATAGGCGCCGCTGCCCCAGGCTTCGGTCACTGTGAGGGGGATCGTGCTTTCGCCTGCGGGCACTTCGACGGCCATGCGGTCAATCAGATGGTTGGACACCACCGAGATCAGCGCCGTTCCCCCAGCCCGGGGTACGATACGCAGGCGGGCGGTGTCACCGGGCTGATAACTTTCCGCATCCAGCGACAGCTCCAGCCGGTCCGGGGTCGCGGCGCTATCCGCCGGGGCATACCAGCCCGCGTAGAAATCCAGCGCCGCCGTCACCGGCGTGCCATCCAGACGTTCGATGACCAGCTCATAACGGCCCCACTCCACCGGCTCGGACAGGTTCACCGGTTCCTGCCCCAGCGTTGTCTCGCCGGTGGCGATGCGGGTGCGGCGGGTGGTCGGCTCCCAGTTCCAGTTGCCGTAAAGCTGATACCACTGATAGCGCGTTTCGACCCGGTTCAGGGTCCATTTCACCTGCATAGACAGGGGTGTGAGGTCAGGGTTGAGGGCGATCACCTCGAACCCGGCTTCGCTGCCCTCGCCCACCACATCATCGAACAGGGGACGAATGCCGATCACCGGAGTTGCGGGCCGCACCGGCAAGGTCAGCTCGCGCTCGACCGGGCGGGCGGCGCCATCCATGACGCGGGTCACGATGGTCGCCTGCATCGGTTTGCCTTCGGATGCCGCCGCTGGCAGCGACACCACGACCGAGGCCTGCCCCGCCGCATCCGTTTTATCGCCGCCAAAGTAAGAGCGCTGCGGGCTGCCGGGCGCATCATAGCGGCCAAAGCGATACCCCGGCCACTCCGCAACCGTATCGCTGGCGCTGAGCCGCAGATCGCCGTCGATAGTCAGCCCTGACCCCGGCGCGCCGAACAGGTAGCGGGCCGAGATATCAAGCTGCGCCGCCTCGCCCGGCACCAGTGCCGCAGCATTCGCGACAGTCTGGGTGAAGTCGATGCGTTCGGGCAGGAAATCCTCGACCAGGAGCTGCCGGGTGGCCAGCGCAGGGGCCTTGGGATCCGTTTTCAGGTCCAGACGCCAGGTGCCGCGCGGCGCAGACTGACCGATCGGTAAGTTGAACACATGCCCCCCGGCCTGTCCGCCGTCTGATACCTGACGGCTGTACTCCACCCCATCGGGGCGGTGCAGGATTGCGGTCAGCGGCAGGTCGGTAATGGCGCGGGCACCACTATCGCGCGTCAGGGCGGTGACATGGATCACCTCCCCCGCCCTATAGGCACCGCGATCCGTTGCCAGGAAGACATCCACCGGCCCCGGCGCGGGACGACCTTCGACCCCGCGATCCGACAGATCGAACGCTGCATCCTTCAGAGATAGAAAGGAAAAATCTTCTTCCCCCTGCTGCGCCATGACCATTGCCGGGGCAGCGGCGCCGCGCCCGCGCGACAGGCCTGGATCAAACCGGACATAGCCAGTGGCATCGGTCCGCGCCGTGGCTAGAACCGCGTTTGCATTTGAAATCAGCGTCACTTCGACATCCGCACGCGGCTTGGCGTCGGTGAGACCCTGCACCTGAACATGCAGCCCGTCCGCGCCGGACATGGTGCTGAGGCCCAAGTCCGTCAGCACAAACCACTGGGTCGCGCCGGGGTCCTCATACGGGTCGGCGCCGGGCACACGGGCCGTCAGCGCATAAACCCCTACCGGCCGGTCAGCCAACACATCGACAAGCGGAATCCGGGTGGTCATATCCTGGTTCAGCGCATCCTGAACGCTGGCCGTACCGGTCCAGACCTCCTGCCCGATGTCCGAGGCAAAGTATTCATCCTGCCAATGGGACAGCGGGCGGCCGAAATAACCTTCCTGCAAGGTGCGCAGCAGGTTGCGGTCGCTGACCTGCCGCAGTTGCAGCGCGACTTCGCGAAGGTTCACGGTCTCCACCGGCAGCGCCACCTGATCAGATTTCGCCAGTACATAGGCCCGGCCCGGGAAACGGACCGATGGGGTGCGGTCGCGCACGTAATGGGTCAGTTCGACCTCTTTGCTCAGGACCTCACCACTGGCCGCAGGCAGACCGCGCCGCAAAGCGATTCGGTAACGCTCGCCATGTTCGGCGCCATCGAGGCAAAGCTGACGGCCACTGGCTTCGGCAGCCAGTTCCGCCCCGGCCCCTTTGACGTAATCGCCATAATCCACACCGCTGCGAGCCAGATCTTCGGAGAACTCCACGCAGATACGCGGCGTGGCGCTGTCGCTTTCTACCGTGCTGTCGGTGACGCGGAAGCCATATTTTCCGATAGCCTCATCCAGCAGCGCCGCAGTGTCGGCACGGGGCGCAAGATCCTGCGCCAGACGCAGCACCGAAATCATGTCGCGGCCACGCCCCAGACTTTCCAGCGCCCGCCCGGCCGTCACCAAAGCCTCGGCCTGCAAAGGCGCAGCCTCGGCCCGCAGGTATCCGTTCAACGCCGCAGCCAGCGCCTGCTGACGTTTGGCGTTCTTGTTCTGCTTGCTCTGGTCTGCGATTCGCAGCCACAGGGCGGAAACCTCGGTCCACAGGGCCGGATCATCGTTCACAGCGACTGCCGCGCTGAGCCAGCCAAGCGCGCTTTGTACCCCGCCTGACCGCGCCTGACCGCGCCCGGCGCGGATCATATCTTCCAGGGTTTCACCGCGGGATGGGTAGCGCAGACCAATCTCCCGGGCCTGCCGTAATGCCGCCTGCAGATCGGCGGGGCGCAGACGATCCAGCCGCCCTGCCCGTTCGGAGGCCGCCGCCTGCTGCGCCGCAGATATTGGGCGTTTCAGCGCCGAAATCGCACCGGTGTAGGGCGTGGCCTCTTTCATTTCGGACTTTGGAAAACAGGCGTTTGCCTTGTTGTTATAGGAAAATCCGGCACAGGCCTGCTGCGCGCTGCAGGCCCTTTGGCAGGCGTTCAAATCCGTATCGAAAAGGGCCTGCAGATCGGATCCGTAATAGTCAGTATCCGCAAAGGACTGGTACCGCACCTGTGGCAAAACGCGATCCGGCCCCGCCTGCACCGACGCTGCAAAAAAACCGAGAAATGAAAGCAAAACAATAAGAAACCGATCCAACATGGCACCCTCCGAACTGAGGTTAAGCTTGCACGCACTTAACGCCATAGCAAGGTTTCCCGTCGTAACACCAATCATGGCCAATTTGCCGCCCGAGTTCAGGCTCGGAGTAAACACGCCATTTAATTGAGGATGGAGCTAGCAGGGATGAACCTTGCCGAGAAACTCGCTGAGGAACGCCGGGCACGCCTGGCGGCAGAGCGGCTGCTTGAACTGAAGCAGGCCGAGCTGACCGCAGCGAATCGCAAACTCGGGCGTCACGCGCTGGCTCTGACCCGGCAGATCGGCGTGACCCAGGCCGAAGTCGCCAACGTACGCGACGAAAACGCCAAGGTGAAATCCGACCTCAGCATGGCCAACGAAAAGATCGAAAAGGCCGAACGTCGGCTGTGGCATTCGATCCAGGCCTTTCAGGACGGCTTTGCCTTCTTTGATTCCGACAGCAAGCTGATCGGCGCCAACACTGCCTATCTGAACATCTTTGACGGGCTGGAGGAAATCACCCCCGGAGTCTCCTATGTGCGGATCCTTCAGATCCTGACAGACGAAGGTCTGGTCAATACCGAAGAGCTCAAGCCGGATCACTGGCGGTCGATGATGACCGATCGCTGGATGTCCCTGAAACCAGAACCCATCGTGATCCGGATGTGGGACGACCGTTATCTGCGGCTGTTCGATCAGCGCGGACAGGGCGGCGATGTGGTCAGCCTTGCGCTCGATATCACCTCCTCGGTCCGTTACGAGGAAGAGCTGCGGGCCGCCCGCGAACGCGCCGAATCCGCCAACCGCGCCAAATCCGCCTTCCTCGCCAATATGTCCCACGAGATCCGTACGCCGATGAATGGCGTCATCGGCATGGCCGAACTTCTCAGCGACACCGAGCTGAGCGAGGAGCAGCGTCTTTACGCCAATACGATCAAGAACTCAGGCGAGGCGCTGTTGGTCATCATCAACGACGTGCTCGATTATTCCAAGATCGAAGCGGACAAGCTGGCACTGCACCCCGAGGCCTTTGACCTGGAGCGCAGCATCCACGAGGTGGTCATGCTGCTGCAACCCACGGCCCGGGACAAAGGCCTGGCGATGCTGGTGGATTACGACATCTTCCTACCGACCCGTTTCATCGGAGACCCCGGCCGTATTCGTCAGGTTCTGACCAACCTGGCCGGCAATGCGCTCAAGTTCACCAAGGAAGGTCATGTCACCCTCCGGGTCACCGGTGTAACCAACCCGGACGAGAACCTGTGCTGGATTCATGTCACCATCGAAGACACCGGCATCGGCATTCCTGCGGAGAAGATCGAGCACATCTTTGGCGAGTTCAACCAGGTCGAGGATGAGCGCAACCGCAAATTCGAAGGCACCGGTCTGGGCCTTGCCATCTCCAAACGTCTGATCGGCATGATGCGCGGCGAGATCTGGGTCGAAAGCGAGGAAGGCCAGGGATCCTGTTTCGGTTTCCGCCTGCCGCTTCCGATTCCGCAAGGGGCGCATACCTCGGTTCCCGAGATGACACCCGGCCTGAAGCGGATCCTGCTGGTCGACGATCTGCAGCTCAACTGCGAAATTCTGCAACGCCAGCTGAAACTGCGCGGCATCGATGTGACCACCGCCCATACCATCGCTGACGCCATGGATGCGATGGCCGCGGACATCGATCTGGTGATCTGTGAACATGGCCTGCCTAGCGGTGGCGGCGTGCAACTGGCCCGTGATCTGCGCAACGGCAAATGGAACGACGTGCCCCTCCTACTGCTCAGCTCCAACCCGCACACGGTGCAGGACGCCGACGTAGAAGAGCTGAAGCTATATATTCTGCAAAAGCCCACGCCGCGGGATGAGCTGTTTGAAAAGCTAAACGAGATCGCGGCCGCCCTGCCTGGAGCGCAGCCTGCAGCGCCGGACGCGGAACCGGGTGCCGCCCCCGGGGAGTTGACCCTGGAAGAGGCCTATGCCGCCGACAACGCCAAGGTGGTGTCCCCCGACGGTGAAGGTGCTGTTCTGGACCAATCCGAAGATCTGGCCTCGGCCCCCCGGCAGATGCGGGTTCTGGCAGCCGAGGACAACAAGACCAACCAGCTGGTGTTCCGCAAGATGGTCAAACATATCAATATCGACCTGCGCTTTGCCAATAACGGGGTCGAGGCCGTTGCGGCCTATCAGGACTTCGAACCGGACCTGATCTTCATGGATATTTCCATGCCGGTGATGGATGGCAAGCAGGCCACCATGGAAATCCGCAAGATCGAAGAGGAAACAGGCCGTCACGTGCCCATCGTCGCCCTGACTGCGCATGCCATGGCTGGCGATTCCGAAGGCATCCTGGCGGCGGGCCTGGATCATTATCTGACCAAACCTCTGCGCAAGGCGCTGATCCTCGAACGTATCGGTGAATACGCCCCGCAGGATGCCCAGCCGATCGATCTAAGCCCAGCCGCCTGATCCACCTCCACGACAGCGCCATGCAGATACCTTGTAGCTGCGAACGGCTCTGGGGCGGCACAAATGGGGCGGGCGGAGCTCAGCCGCGCAGGAACACCGGCTTGTCCGGCTCCGACAGCTCCGGTTTGTAGACGTAACCTCCGGTGTCGAAATCCTTAAACGCCTCGGCATCGTTCAAACGGTGCTGGATGATATAGCGCGCCATCGCACCGCGGGCCCGTTTGGCATAAAAACTGACGACCTTTGGCGTGTCGTTCTTCATCTCCATGAAGACAGGCGTGATCACCTTCGGCTTCAGCGCTTTCAGATCCACCGCGCCGAAATACTCCTGGCTGGCGCAGTTCACCAGAATATCGCTGCCTGTTTCTTCGGCCTGGCGGTTCAGGGCTTCGGCGATCTGGCTGCCCCAGTATTCATAAAGGTTTTTGCCGCGTTCGTTTTTCAGCCGCGATCCCATCTCTAGCCGGTAGGGCTGCATCCCGTCCATCGGCCGCAGCACCCCGTACAGCCCCGACAGAATGCGGAAATGATCCTGGGCCCAGGCCATTTCCTCGGCATCGAGCGAGGCGGCCTCAAGCCCCTGATAGGTATCGCCAGCAAAAGCCAGCGCGGCAGGGCGCAGGCTATCGGTGGCCGGGTTTTCCTCAAAGCTACGGAAGCGGTCGTAGTTCAGCTTGGCCAGATCCTCGCTGATATGCATCAGCTTCATCAGCTCGGCCACCGACAGCTCCCGCGCCACGGCGTTGAGACGCACCGCGTCCTCCTGAAAGGCAGGCGCGGTCATTTCCATGTCGCGCTCTTCCCAGTCCAGTTTTTTCGCAGGGGAAACCACTACCAGCATCTGTCATCCTCGCTCTGTTCTGGGCCAGACTTAGCCCGCGCCGCGCAAGACGTCCAGAAACGCCGCCGCGAAACGTTCCGCGCGGCGCTCCCCCAGAAGCCGCTCCAGCCCCGCCTCATCGCCCGGGCGCATCTGGGCCACCTTGGCCAACAGCGAGGCCGAGCAGCTGAGCGGTTTCAGCGTGCCGCATTCCCCCCGCGCCAGCTGCCCCTGCGCCTCCAGCAATGCATCATAGAGCGACCCCGCCCCGTCCCGTGTCGCCAGTTTGCGCCGCTGCGGGTGCATCTGTTCCACTGCGCCGGTGATCACGCTCAGGAAGTCATCGCCATAGCGGTCCAGTTTTTTGGCGCCGACGCCGCTGATGCGTGCCATCTGATCCAGCGTTTCGGGCCGCTGCTCGGCCATCTCGATCAGGGTGCGATCCGGGAAAATCACATAGGCAGGCACCTTCTGCGCCTCGGCCAGCGCCCGGCGCTTTGCCTTCAGCGCCGACAAGAGCGGTGCGTCCTCATCCGAGACCAGCGCCTTCACTGCCGGACGCCTGTCAGCAGTCTTGATGGTATCCTTGCGCAACTCGATCCCGGCCTCGCCGCGCAGCACCGGCAGGGCCGCATCCGTCATGCGAAGCGCGCCGTGTCGCTCGGGGTCCGGGCGCACCAGATCGTGCCCCATCATCTGCCGGAACACCGCCTGCCACTGGCCCTTGGCGTATTCCTTGCCGCAGCCAAAGACCGACAGCTCATCATGGCGTTTGGCCCGCACCCGGTCGGTTTCGGTCCCGCGCAGGATGTCGATCAGATGCCCAGCGCCATAGGTTTCCTGCGTGCGCAGGATCGCCGACAGCGCCTTGCGCACCGCCGTGGTGCCGTCAAAGACCTCCACCGGATTGTCGCAAAGATCGCAGTTGCCGCAGGGCTCTGCCGTTTCGCCGAAATAGGACAGAAGGTTCTGACGGCGGCATTTCAGCGCCTCGGCCAGCCCCAGCAGGGCGTTCAGCCGCGCATGATCCGCAGCGCGGCGTTCCGGCGGCGCCATGCCTTCATCGATCTGGCTGCGGCGCAGGCGGATGTCCTCGGGCCCGAACAGGGTCAGGGTTTCCGCAGGCGCGCCATCGCGGCCCGCGCGGCCGATTTCCTGATAATAGGCCTCGATGCTTTTGGGTAGATCCGCATGGGCGACCCAGCGGATGTCGGGCTTGTCGATGCCCATGCCAAAGGCCACCGTCGCCACCACGATCAACCCGTCCTCGCGGGCAAAGCGGGTTTCCACGATGCGCCGGTCCTCGGCCTCCATGCCACCGTGGTAGTGACAGGCCACATGGCCCTCTTCGCGCAGCGCGGCGGCCAGCGCCTCGGTCTTGGCCCTTGTGCCGCAATAGACGATACCGGACTGCCCCTTGCGGGCGGCAGCAAAGCCGAGGATCTGACGGCGCGGGCTGTCCTTGGTGCCAAAGGCCAGATGGATATTGGGCCGGTCGAAGCCGCGCAGGAAGGCGCGCGGCGCCTGTCCATCGAACAGCTTCTGAACGATCTCTTCCTGGGTTTCCTGATCCGCCGTCGCGGTAAAAGCCGCCAGTGGCACGCCCAGCGCCTGGCGCAGCTCGCCGATGCGCAGGTAATCGGGACGGAAATCATGGCCCCACTGGCTGACGCAATGCGCCTCATCCACCGCGATCAGGCTGACGCCGATGCGCCGCAGCATCCCCATCGCCGCCCCCGAAGCGAGCCGTTCCGGCGCCATGTACAAAAGCTTCAGCCGCCCCGCCTCGATCGCCTCCCAGACAGCCTCGGTCTCTTCCTCGGTATTGCCCGAGGTGAGCGCACCGGCGGCAACCCCAGCTTCCTGCAAGGCGCGCACCTGATCACGCATCAGGGCGATCAGCGGCGAGATCACCACCGTGACCCCATCGCGCATCAGGGCAGGCAATTGGAAGCACAGGGATTTACCGCCACCCGTCGGCATGATGGCCAGAACGTTTTCGCCTGCGGTCACCGCATCGACGATCTCTTCCTGTCCGGGGCGGAAGGCATCAAAACCGAAAATATCGCGCAGCAGCGGGGTCGCCTGTGGCAGGTCTGTCGTCTGCGTCATCAAAGGGAGGGCCTCAAGGGAGTGTCTGCTCGGATTTGGCACACAATCCCACAGGAGGAATCGGGCGGCAAGAGGCCGCCCAGTTAAATCACCGGTCTAATCCGCGAACATGGCGCACCGAACAGGCGCTGCCCGGCCTCACGGCCAGGCCAGACCGGATCAGTAGAACATCATCATGTTGTTCTGGATGATGATGCGCAGCGCATAGACCGCGATCAGCACCAGAAGCGGCGCCAGATCGATCCCCTGCATATTGGGCAGCAGGCGGCGGATCGGCGCGTAAAGAGGCTCAAGGATGCGGTTGAGACCATACCAGATCTGCGCCACGAACTGCTGGTTCAGGTTCAAGACCTGGAAATTGATCAGCCAGCTCATGATCACATGCGCGATGATGAAGAACCAGACGATGTCCAGGATCAAAAGCAGAATTTGAAACAGCGATAACATCCTATTCCCCTATGTTAGCCAGCGTAACAGGTAAGCAGCCGGGTGCAGATGCGCAAGGCTTCCGCGAGGTTGCGGTTGACGGGCGGTAAATGGGTGGCAACACGGGCACATCGCAAAGGAAAGACCGCCCATGTTTCCCATCGTCCGCCTGCTGAAAGATCTGTTTGTCGCCAGCCGCATGGACCCCCTGCCGCTCACGGCCGTGCACCGCTCCAGCCATATCTGCTGGCCCTGGGATCTGGATATCTGGCTGGAGCTGAACAACGGCCGCGCGATGACCCTTTATGATCTGGGGCGCACCATGCTGGCGCAGCGCGTCGGGCTGATCGGCGCACTGCGCCAGAACCGCTGGGGAATGACCGTGGCGGGCACCTCGGTGCGCTTCCGCCGCCGTATCCGGGGCTTTGAACGTTTCGAGATGCGCAGCCGCGCCGTGGCCTGGGACGACAAGTTCATCTATCTGGAGCAATCCATGTGGAAAAAGAACGGCGAATGCGCCAGCCACGTGATGCTGCGCACCGCCGTCACGGATGCAAAGGGCATCGTCCCCCCGACAAAGGTGCTGGCGGCCGTCGGTCAGGGGGACGCCGAAACCCCGACAATGCCCGAGTGGATCGCAGCCTGGTGTCAGGCGGATGCCACACGCCCCTGGCCACCGATGGCTGAGACGCAGGATGGGCTTGCTTCGTAATGCCAGCACCTGTCTTATCGGCAACAACAAAAGGTCGGGGGGATGGGCGACATGGCTGAGGTGTCACAGAAAAAGCGGATCTGGGGGTGGTGGTTCTTTGATTGGGCCAGCCAGCCCTATCACACGCTGCTTGTAACCTTTGTCTTTGGCCCCTTCTTTGCCGCCGTTGCCGCGCAGCATTTTCTGGGCCAGGGGCTGGCCGAGGAAGCCGCCAAGGCGCAGGCGCAGACGATCTGGTCCATCGGCATGACCGTCACCGGGCTGCTCATCGGCTTTGGCGCGCCATTTCTGGGCGCACTGGCGGATATTTCGGGGCGCAAGATGCCCTGGATCATGGTGTTTTCCATGATGTACCTGATCGGCGCCTGGGGACTTTGGTACATGGATCCGGCAGGCAGCAACCTGTGGTGGATGCTGATCAGCTTCGGCTTTGGCTTTATCGGCGCTGAATTCGCCCTGATCTTCGTCAACGCGCAATTGCCGTCGATGGGCAGCAAGGAAGAGGTCGGCGCCATCTCCGGCTCCGGTTTCGCCTTTGGCTATCTTGGCGGGGTGATCGCGCTCTTTATCATGCTGCTGCTCTTCGTGGAGCAAGGCAACGGCAAGACCCTGATCGGGCTTGATCCCATTCTGGGGCTTGATGCCGAAGCAAAAGAGGGGACCCGCGCCGTCGGCCCGGTGACCGCCATCTGGTTCGCCGTCTTCATGGTTCCCTATTTCCTGTGGGTGCATGACAACCACGCCACTGGTCAGCGTGGCAGCATGGGCCGGGCGGTTCGGATGGTAATCAATCTGGTGGCCGGGCTGCGCCACCGCGCCAGCCTGACCAGTTACCTCGTCTCCTCGATGCTTTACCGAGATGCGCTCAACGGGCTTTATGCGTTCGGCGGTGTCTATGCGAGCCTGGTTCTGGACTGGTCGATCACCAATATCGGCATCTTTGGCATCATCGCCGCGATCTCGGCGGCCCTGTTCAGCTGGCTGGGCGGCAAGGCGGACAAACGCCATGGTCCCAAGCCGGTGATCATCGTCGCCATTCTGGTGCTGACGCTGGTCTGCATTACCGTGGTCTCCATGTCGCGGGAGCAGTTCTTTGGCGTCGCACTATCCGAAGGTTCCTCCCTGCCCGATGCCGTATTTTTTGGCTGCGGCGTTCTGATCGGCGGTTTCGGCGGAATCCTGCAATCCGCCAGCCGCAGCCTGATGGTGCGCCACACGGATCTCGCCAAAGCCACGGAAAGCTTTGGACTTTATGGACTTTCCGGGCGCGCGACTGCTTTCCTCGCGCCCGCGCTGATCGGCATTGCAACCACAATCACCGGCAGCGCCCGACTTGGTATCACTCCCGTCATCGGACTTTTTGTTCTAGGCTTGATTCTGTTGAAATGGGTTGAGGCCGAGGGAGACCAGACGTGAGACTGCTGTTTGCAACGCTTGTCGCGATTGCCGGGCTGATCGGGCCAGTTGCGGCGGAAACCCCGGCCAAGCAACTGTTCGGCGCCAAGGCGGTCGGATCCCAGCAACGGCCTGCACCGCTTGGCTCTTATGCCAAGGGCTGCGTCGCGGGGGCCGTGCAACTGCCGGAAACCGGCCCGACATGGCAGGCCATGCGCCTGTCGCGCAACCGCAACTGGGGCCACCCCGAGACCGTCGATTTCATCCGTGACCTTAGCACATTCGCGGCCCGGCAACCGGGCTGGAAGGGGCTTTATATCGGTGACATCAGCCAGCCGCGCGGCGGCCCGATGCTGTCCGGCCACCGCAGCCACCAGATTGGCCTTGATATCGACATCTGGATGCGTCCGCCGGACCGGCTGAACCTCAGCCGCGCCCAGCGCGAAAAGGTCTCCTCGATCTCCATGCGCCGGGCCAAGGGCGCCTTTGTGAACCGTGACTGGACCCGTCAGCATCACGAGATCCTCAAGGCCGCCGCCAGCGACAAACGCGTGGCGCGGATCTTTGTCTTTCCCGGCGCCAAGGTGCAGATGTGCAAGGATGCCAAGGGCGACCGGCGCTGGTTGCGCAAGATCCGCCCCTGGTGGGGCCATCACTATCATTTCCACGTGCGGCTCAACTGTCCACGCGGCGCACGCGGCTGCGTCGATCAGAACCCGCCCCCGCGCGGCGATGGCTGCGCCGATGCGCAGAAATGGGTCGATGACATCCTGAACCCGCCGCCGCCCAAGCCGCGCGATCCCAATGCGCCAAAGCCCAAGCCGCGCCGCGACTACACGATGAAGGATCTGCCCCGGCAATGCGCCGCAGTCCTGCAATCAGATTAAGCCTTGCCCTCATGGCTGCAGCTGCGCTGGCCGTGGCGACCTACGCAGGCGCCCGCGCCGGGCGGGTGTCGGCTGAGGCACGGCTGATCGGCAGCTATACCTGGGCGCCCCTGGCGCAGCCCGAAAAACCATGGTTCGGCGGCTTTTCAGGCATTGAGATGGGCAAGGACGGCCGCTCCATGATCCTGCTCAGCGACCGGGCGCATCTGGTGAGGGCCCGGATCAATCGTACAGAGGACAGGATCACCTCGGCGCGCGTCACCAAAAGACGCAGCCTGCGAGCCTCGACCGGGCGTATCCTGCAAGGGCGTATCGTCGACAGCGAAGGGCTGGCCGTTGCCCCCGATGGCAGCCTTTATATCTCCTTCGAAGGGGTGTCGCGCGTGGCGCATCACCAGCGCGGTGGCAGCCGGGCGGAAGTCCTGCCCCGCCCCAACGCTTTCCGGCAGATGCCCGCCAACAAGGCGTTGGAGGCGCTGGCCATAGACGGCGCCGGTCACCTCTACACTCTGCCGGAAAACGCCCCGGACAAGGACGGAAACCTGCCGGTCTGGAAGTGGGACGGCAGTGAATGGAGCCAGCCCTTCAGCCTGCCCCGGCGTGGAAGGTTCATGCCGGTGGGGGCGGATTTCGGCCCCGACGGGCGGTTCTACCTGCTGGAGCGGAACTTCCTGTTCTTCGGCTTCCGCAGCCGCCTGCGGCGCTGGGATATCACCGAGGACGGGCCGCAGAACGAAACCACCCTTTTGCAGACCGCGCTCGGCACGCACGATAATCTCGAAGGGGTGTCAATCTGGCGCGACGCAGCGGGGGGCTTGCGCGCAACGATGGTCTCTGACGATAACTTCCTGTCAGTGCAGCGCACCGAACTGGTGGAATACAGCCTACCCGATTGACCCCGGTTGCTGCCGCATGCCACCGCGCAAAAGGACGCGCCTGCAGCGTGCCCTGCACGCTGCCCGGCCCAACGGGCGGGGGGACATCTGTGATGTCTCACCGGCGGGCGGGAGCCTCCCCTGTCTTGCCAATAGCGTCAAAAAGGACTAACTGGCCCGATCCTTAGCGCAATCGCCCTGCGCCGGGCACATTCCACAAGTCTCCGCTACCTTGCCAAAACGGACCAGTTACATGACACGTTCCTATTTTCCCGGCATTCTTGCCATGGCCGCCGTCGTTGTGGCCTCCAACATCCTGGTGCAATTCCTGTTCGGCCAATGGCTGACCTGGGGTGCCTTCACCTATCCCGTCGCCTTTCTCGTCACCGACGTGATGAACCGCGTCTATGGCAAGGGTCCGGCGCGCCGGGTGGTTCTGGCCGGTTTCGTCGTCGGGGTGATCTGCTCCCTGATCGGCACTCAGATCATGGGCGAATTCGGCCCGCTGGTGACCCTGCGCATCGCGATTGGCTCGGGCCTTGCCTTCCTCACCGCGCAATTACTGGATATCTCGGTCTTTTCCGCCCTGCGGGGTGGCAAATGGTGGCGTGCGCCGCTGGCCTCGACCCTGGTTGGCTCCAGCGTCGATACCGCGATCTTCTTTTCCGTGGCCTTTTCCGACACGCTCAGCTGGATCGAACCGGCCAATGACGTCTCTTGGGCCGGTGAAATGCTGCCGCTGCTGGGCAGCGGTCCGGTGGCGCCGCTCTGGGTCTCGCTCGCCCTGGCAGACTGGATGGTGAAACTGGCGCTGGCGCTGCTGGCGCTGATCCCCTTCCGGCTGATCGTCAAACGGCTCACTGCGGTCCCCACCCTGTAGGGATCGCCCAAAAGGGCCACCTGCCAAGAAATCAGACACGCTTCGCCGCCTTTTCCCAATTGCCGCAATTTTTGTTTGGCAGATCGGAAATTCCGTGCAACGCTCATTTGTAACGGAAATAGAAATGTAAAGGAGGTGATCCAGTGTCAAGAAAGGTATTGGAGCAAGGTGTTGGAACAACCGGAGGGTCCGCCTGCTGAGGCAGCCCTTTGCTGTGTGGTCCTATCGGCTGGCCTGCAAGATGCAGATCTAACCGACCCGACCTCCTGACAACTTTCGAAGGGCCGTCCCGCAAGGGGCGGCCCTTTTACCTTGCCGCCTTTTACCTTGCCGCAAGCCGCTGTAGGCTCTGCCCGTTATGATACGGATCGACAACGACATCGCCCTGCAGGACTGGGAAATCACCGAAAGCTTCATCCGCGCCTCTGGGCCGGGTGGGCAGAACGTGAACAAGGTGGCCACCGCCGTCGAACTACGCTTCGAAGCCGCGCGCTCGCCCTCGCTGACACCGGCGGTCAAGGCGCGCCTGAAACGTCTGGCCGGGCGGCGCTGGACCAAGGAAGGCGCCATTATCCTGCATTGCGACGAAACCCGCTCGCAGCAGCGCAACCGCGATATCGTGCGCGACAGGCTCGTTGATCTGGTGCGCCAGGCACTGGTGGCGCCGAAACGGCGGATCGCCACCAAACCGACACGCGGCTCGGTGCGCCGCCGCCTGGAGGCCAAGAAACAGCGCGGCCAGATCAAGGCCGGCCGTGGCAAGATCGACCCGGACTGATCTCGCATTGCACCTGCCCAAATCGCTGTTAAAGCTATCAAAACGAGATTTGGGAGATAACGAATATGCGGCTTGCAGGAAAAACAGCGATTGTCACGGGTGGTGCCTCGGGATTTGGCGCGGGCATTGTAGAAAAGTTTCTGGCCGAAGGGGCCAAGGTGATGATTGCGGACATCAACGGGGATGCCGCAGCCGCCATGGCGGCGGATCTGGGCCCGAATGCCATCGCGCAGGCGGTCGACGTTGCGGACGGTGCATCGGTCGATGCCATGGCAGAGGCCGCCCTGACCGCCTTTGGCCAAGTGGACATTCTGGTCAACAATGCCGGTGTCACCCACTTGCCGACCCCACTGGATGAGGTGTCAGAGGAAGATTTTGACCGGGTGTTCAACGTGAACATGAAATCGGTCTACCTGACCGCCCGCGCCCTGGTGCCGCACATGAAGAGCCGCAAAACCGGCGCCATCCTCAATGTTGCCTCCACGGCTGGCGTGTCGCCGCGCCCCAACCTCAACTGGTACAATGCCTCAAAGGGCTGGATGATCACCGCGACCCGTACCATGGCGGTGGAGCTGGCCCCCAGCGGCGTACGCGTCAACGCGATCAACCCGGTGGCCGGTGAAACGCCGCTGCTGAAATCCTTCATGGGCGAGGACACTCCCGAGGTGCGCGCCAAGTTCCTGTCGACCATCCCGCTGGGCCGGTTCTCCACGCCCGAGGACATGGGCAATGCCGCCTGTTTCCTGTGCTCGGACGAGGCCAGCATGGTCACCGGTGTCGCCATGGAAGTGGACGGCGGTCGCTGCATCTGACCCCGCGCAATTACCACTCGAAAACGACACGTCAGGAGAGCCGCCATGCGTCCCGGACCCCGCAACCTGATCACCGACGTGCCCGGCCTGCTGGTCGGCAATGCAGCGGATGATGACCTGAAATCAGGCACCACGGTGCTGACGGCCCAGGACGGCCTGACGGCCTCGGTTCACGTCATGGGCGGGGCCCCGGGCACGCGGGAAACCGATCTTCTGGCGCCCGACAAATCGGTCGCCAAGATCGACGCGCTGGTGCTGTCGGGCGGCTCTGCCTTCGGCCTTGATGCCTGTTCCGGCGTGGTGGATGCGTTGCGCGCGGCGGGCCGGGGATTCCGGCTGGGACCGGCGGTGATCCCGCTGGTGCCCGGCGCCATCATCTTTGACCTGCTGAACGGCGGCAACAAGGACTGGCAGGACAACCCCTATCGCGCCCTTGGCCGCGCCGCGTTCGAGGCCGCAGGTGAGGAGTTTGCCATCGGCACCGCCGGGGCAGGCACCGGCGCACTGACCGCCATGGTCAAGGGCGGGCTTGGCTCGGCCTCCTTCGTGCTCGACAGCGGTGTCACCGTTGGTGCCCTTGTCGCGGCCAACCCGATGGGCGCCGTGACCACGCCGGGGGATCGCCATTTCTGGGCCGCCCCGTTTGAGGTGGATGGCGAGTTCGGCGGTCTGGGACCGGACCCGAGGGGTGGATTGGGTCAGGCGCTGAACAGCCGCAAGATGCAGACCATGCGGGCGCAGGCCGGGGCCGAACCAATCCCCGAGGAGCGCGGCAACACCACCATTGCAATCGTCGCCACCGACGCCGATCTGACCAAGGCGCAGTGCCAGCGCATGGCCACCGCCGCCCATGACGGCATTGGCCGTGCCACCGTTCCGGCCCATGCGCCGGGCGATGGCGATCTGGTCTTTGCCGCCACCACCGGCGCCCGCCCTCTGGCATCGCCCGAGGCCGAGCTGGGCCAGATCGGCCATGCTGCGGCGCTGTGCCTCAGCCGGGCCATCGGCCGTGCGATCTATAACGCTGAGCCCGCCGACGGCGACCTTTTGCCCTGCTGGAGCGGGGCATCCGGCACCCCGTCGCAGTAGCAAGATCACGCGAACTTGGGGCGGCGCGTCAAAACGTCCATTGACTATGCGCGCCAAAGACCTCGTATTCCCTACAGCCAACTCAAATTGGAGCAAGCATATGAAACGTCTGATGTCCGCCGCCGTAATTGGCCTTCTCGCCGTCCCCGCCTTCGCCGAAGGCGATGCCGCCAAGGGCGAAAAGGGATTCAAGAAATGCAAATCCTGCCACATGGTCGTCTCGGACAGCGGCGAAACCATCGTCAAGGGCGGCAAGACCGGGCCGAACCTCTGGGGTGTCGCTGGTCGTCCGGCAGGCAGCTACGAAGGGTTCAAATACGGTAGCGACATGACCGCCGCCGGTGAAGCAGGCCTGGTCTGGACCGAAGAGAACTTTGTCGCCTTCACCCACGATCCTCGTGCCTTCCTGCGCGAATATCTGGACGACAGCGGCGCGAAATCGAAAATGTCCTTCAAGCTGAAGAACGGTGGCGAAGACATCTACGCCTTCCTGGCCTCGCACGGACCCGCCGCCTCTGAATAAGCGATAGGCGCGGATTTAATCACTACAGGCCGCGGCCCAAGGGGCGCGGCCTTTCGCGTAATTGCGCTTGATCGTGTTTGCGAATAACGAATTGAAGATGCGGTGAGCGGACCCTTGTCCAAAGCCGCTGACGGGAATTGAAACGGACCTGAACCCGCGATGACTCATCCGATCCCGGCCTGGGTGAACGGCGAACTGACACCGGTTGAAAAGCTTGCGGCCCATGAACAAGGGCTGAAGCACAAGGCCGTGTCGGTCTTCGTGGTCAAAGGCACCGAAATCCTGATGCAGCGCCGCGCCATGGGCAAGTATCACACCCCCGGCCTGTGGGCGAACACATGCTGCACCCATCCGATGTGGGATGAGGCCTCCTCTGCCTGCGCCGTGCGTCGCATGGGCGAAGAGCTGGGCATTACCGGCCTTTACCCCGAATTCCGCCACCAGCTGGAATACCGCGCCGATGTCGGACACAGCATGATCGAACACGAGGTGGTCGATGTCTTTCTGGCCCATGCCCATCGGCCGCTGAACCTGGAGCCCAATCCGGACGAGGTGATGGACACGCGCTGGATCGACTATCACGACCTGATCGCAGAGGTGCAGCGCCACCCCGACCGGTTCACCCCTTGGCTGAAGATCTATCTTGGCAACTACGCCGATGTCATCTTTGGCCCCGATCTGATCATCGCCGCCCAGGATTGAGCCTGCGCTGAGCCTGCAAAGTCCCGGCGCCCCGGCCTGTGCCTTCGGGGTGAGTCAGCGCGCACTTGCTCTGATCAGATGAAGCATGTTTTCTAGGGCACCAGACCGAACAGGAGAAACGCGGAATGACCCTTCTCATCGCAGGTGGCGGTATTGCCGGCCTGACACTTGGATTGACGCTGCACCAGATCGGTGTGCCCTTTCACATCTGCGAATCCGCGCCCGAGCTGAAACCGATGGGGGTTGGCATCAACCTGCAACCCAATGCGGTGCGGGAACTCTTGGATCTGGGGCTGGAAAAGGAACTGGACGCCATCGGCGTGCGCACCCGGCAGCTGGGGTTCTACACCAAGCTGGGCAAGACGATCTGGGAAGAACCGCGCGGCATGGATGCGGGCTATGCCTGGCCGCAGTATTCGGTGCACCGCGGCGCCCTTCAGATGATGCTTTATGAGGCGCTGGTGGCCCGCGCCGGGGCAGAATGCATTTCGACCGATGCCCGCGCCACCGGCTTTGAAACCACACCCGAGGGCGCCGTGCTTTTGCTCGACGATGGGCGGCGTCTCAAGGGACGGTTGCTGATTGCGGCCGACGGCATCCACTCGGCCCTGCGCAAACAGATGTACCCGAACGAAGGCGAGCCGATCTGGAACGGCCGGATCCTGTGGCGCGCCACGACGCAGGCCCCGGTCTGGAGCGGTGGCGGCGCCATGGTGATGATCGGCCACAACGCCCTGCGCATGGTGGCCTATCCGATTTCGGACCCCGGCAACGACGGTCTGGCAACGATCAACTGGATTGCCGAGAAAAGCTTTGATCCAAGTGCCGCCTGGAAGAAGGAAGACTGGAACCGCGCGGCGGATATCGAGGATTTTGTCGGCGATTTCGAGGACTGGAAATTCGACTGGATCGACGTACCCGGCCTGATCCGCGGCGCTGATGTGGTTTATGAATACCCGATGGTGGACCGCGATCCGTTGCCGAAATGGACCGACGGATCAGTGACGTTGATGGGCGATGCGGCGCATCCGACCTATCCTGTCGGCTCGAATGGGGCGAGCCAGGCCATTCTTGATGCCCGCCTGATCGGCGCCGAACTGCTGCGGCACGGGCTGACCCCTGCCGCGCTGGAAGCCTATGAGGCGGCGGTGCGCCCGCTGACCACCAACGTCGGCCTCGCCAACCGCAGCGCCGGCGGACCGGATGCGGTGCTGCAGATGGTCGAGGATCTCTGTGGCGGCGATTTCGAGACCGTCGAGGATGTGATCCCCATGGAGGATCTGGCCGCCCATGCGGCGAAGTACAAATCCATCGCCGGCTTCAGCATCGAGGAGCTGAACGCCCGTCCCCGCACGATTGCCGAAGGCGCGCAGCTGGACTGAACCACCTCGGCTGCTACAGGGGCGCTCCCGCCGCTTTTCCGTGTCATCAAAGATGACGCGGTCTGCGTTGGGCCCGGCGGCGCACGATGTGCGCCGCGACAGGTTTTGCTGAGAAGCGTTTCAGGGGCAAGTCTGCCCTGAAAGCGCCTGTTCCAGTTTGGGACTGCGCCGAGTCGCCTCAAGGGTGCCCCCGCCTGCGGCGGGGCCGCTCGAGCGGCCCTTGACCCGAAACGGCGCGGGTTTTGACCCGCAGGATCAGACGCCGATCACCGCCTGCACCGCCCGTTTCCAGCGACCGTAGGCGGTCTCTCTCTGGTCCGCCTCCATCGCGGGTGTGAACTGGCGGTCCCGGGCCCAGGTTGCGGCAAAGCCGCTCTGGTCGGGATAAAGACCGGCCTTCATGCCCGCCAGCCAGGCCGCGCCCAGCGCCGTGGTTTCCTGCATTACCGGCCGGTCCACCGGGGCGCCGAGGATGTCCGACAGGCTTTGCATGGTCCAGTCGCTGGCGCTCATCCCGCCATCGACGCGCAGGGTGACGCTATCTTCGGCGGCCTCCTGCCAGTCGGCGCGCATCGCCTCCCACAGATCGCGGGTCTGATAGGCGACGCTTTGCAATGCGGCACGGGCGAACTCCGCCGGGCCGGAATTGCGGGTTAGACCAAACATGCCACCGCGGCAGTCAGGTTCCCAATAGGGCGCGCCGAGGCCAGTGAAGGCCGGCACCAGGATCACGTCCTGCCCGGGGTCTGCCGAGGCTGCCAGACCGCCGGTTTCCTGCGCCGAGCCGATGATGCCCAGCCCGTCGCGCAGCCATTGCACCGCTGCGCCCGCGATAAAGATCGATCCTTCCAGCGCATAGGTCGGCTGGCCATCCAACTGATAGGCGATGGTGGTCAGCATCCGGTTGCGGGATTCAACCGGCGTCGCGCCGGTATTGAGCAGCGCAAAACAACCGGTGCCATAGGTGGATTTCATCATGCCGGGCTGGAAACAGGCCTGACCGATGGTGGCCGCCTGCTGATCCCCCGCCACGCCGAGGATCGGGATTTCAGCGCCGAAATGCTCGGCCGCAGCGATGCCGAAGTCTGCGGCGCAATCTTTCACTTCGGGCAGCATCTGCATCGGCACATCCAGAACCTCGCTGATCTCGGCGCTCCAGCCACCTTTGCGGATGTCATACATCAGCGTGCGCGCAGCATTGGTGGCATCGGTCACATGGGCGGCGCCGCCGGTCAACCGCCAGATCAGGAAACTGTCCACGGTGCCGAACATCAGCTTGCCCTCGGCCGCGCGGCTGCGGGCGCCGGGCACGCTGTCGAGGATCCACTTGACCTTGGTGCCGGAAAAATAGGGATCGAGCAGCAGACCCGTCGTCTTGTGTACCAGATCGCCATGCCCGGCGGTACGCAGCTCTTCGCAGATCGCCGAGGTGCGGCGGTCCTGCCAGACGATGGCCTTGTGGATGGCCTGGCCGGTTTCCCGATCCCAGACCACCGTGGTTTCGCGCTGATTGGTGATGCCGATGGCGGTGATATCAGATGCCGAAATGCCCTGTTCCGCGATCACCCGGCGGCAGACCTCCAGCGTAGAGGACCAGATCTCCTCGGGGTCGTGTTCCACCCATCCCGCCTGCGGAAAATACTGCGGGAACTCCTGCTGCGCGGTATGGGCGACCTGCATCTCCCCGTCGAACAAAATCGCCCGCGTCGAGGTCGTGCCCTGGTCGATCGCCAGAATAAAACTCATCTCCTGCCCTCTCTCCTGTCTTCTGAGGGCAGACTTTAGACGCAAAAGTGTTAGCGCGACCAGACCCGACTAATCACTTAGTTGCGGAACCGCGATATTGTCGATCAGCCGCACCCCATCGAGCCATGCCGCCACCAGGAGCCGCGCGGGCCGGGTTGGGGTTTGCAGCGGTGCCAGAGTGTCAGCGCAGCGCAGGTCCAGATATTCGATCTCACCAAAACCCGCGGCCTGCAGGGCGGCGCGCGCCTCTGGCTCGATCTGGTCGAAGGTTTCCCCGGCAGCCAGTCGATCCGCGCAGCCCGTCATGGCGGGATAAAGCCGACCGGCCTTGTCCAAAGCCTCCGCTGACAGGCGCATATTGCGCGAGGACATGGCAAGACCAGAGTCTTCGCGTACGGTGGGGCAGCCTACGACTTCGATCGGGATATCGAGATCCCGCGCCATGCGGCGCACCACCATCAGCTGCTGAAAATCCTTTTCGCCGAAAAACGCCTTGTGGGCGCCGGTCTGCAGGAAAAGCTTGGCCACAACGGTGGCGACACCATCGAAATGTCCAGGCCGGAATGTGCCCTCCAGAACGTCTGTGATACCTTCGACCGAGACCGAGGTGGCATAGCCATCGGGATAGATCTGATCGGGGTCCGGAACATAGACCACATCGACATCAAACGGCGCGAGTTTTTCGGCATCCGCCCGTTCGGTGCGCGGGTATTTGGCCAGATCCTCGGGGCTGTTGAATTGCCTCGGGTTCACGAAAATGGTCACGATGACCCGGTCGCAGGTAGCCTTGGCTGCCTCGACCAGCGACAGGTGACCGGCGTGCAGGGCGCCCATCGTGGGCACGACACCGACGAGTTCACCAGCGCGAATCCAGGTGGCATGTTGTTCGCGCAGATCCGCAAGGCGGCGCAGAATAGGAACAGTCATCGTTTTGGTCAGTCCTTCTTGGCGCCGGGCGCCGCATCCGCGAAAACATGTTCAGCCGCCGGGAAGCTACGGCTGCGCACCTCGGTCGCGTACTCCTTGATCGCGGCCTCGGCCATGGGGGCGAGATCGGCGTAGCGTTTGACGAATTTCGGTTTGAAGGCGGCGAACATGCCCAGCATGTCATCCAGCACCAGAACCTGCCCGTCGCAGCCTGCCGAGGCGCCGATACCAATAGTCGGAATGGCGATCTCTGCGGTGATCTGATCGGCCAGGACCTGCGGCACCTTTTCCAGCACCACGGCAAAGGCGCCAGCGTCGGTCACGGCGTGGGCATCGGCAATCACCGCCTCTGCCTGCTCATTGCGGCCCTGCACCTTGTAACCGCCCAGCGTGTTGATCGACTGCGGCGTCAGACCGATATGCGCCATCACCGGGATGCCGCGTTTGACAAGAAACCGGATGGTCTCGGCCATCTCGACCCCGCCTTCCAGCTTGACCGCGCCAGCACCGGTTTCGCGCATCAGCCGCGCCGCATTGCCAAAGGCCTGTGCCGGGCCTTCCTCGTAGCTGCCAAAAGGCATGTCGATCACCATCAGCGCCCGTTTCAGCCCCCGCGCCACCGCCTGACCGTGCAGGATCATCATCTCCATGGTGACGCCCAGAGTCGAGGGCAGCCCATGCAGCACCATTCCGACACTGTCCCCCACCAGAACGAAATCGCATGTGTCATCCATCAGCCCCGCCATCGGGGTGGTATAGGCTGTCAGGCTGACGATGGGATCCTGGCCCTTTCGGGCGCGGATATCTTCGGCCGTGATGGCCTTGATCTGGAGGTTCGCGCTCATTTTCTTCCCACGTTGGTTTTGGGTTGCGGAGGGGTATCATTTCGCACCCGCAGCATCCAGTGCGCGAAATGTCTCCCCCCTTGTCTCTTTCTGCCTCAACGCCAAAACGCGACAGGCTCTTGATTAACACTGCAAAATCAGGACAGACTTCTGGCAAGCCCGCCAACAAGGGCGTGTTTCCAACATCAGGGAGTTTCAAAGTGACATTCAGATCCATCCTCTTTGCCGCCGGTTCCGCGCTGGCGCTGAGCACCGCAGCCGCATGGGCCAAAGACAGCGTCACCATCGGTCTGCAGCTGGAACCGCCGCATCTGGACCCGACCAGCGCCGCTGCCGGGGCCATCGATCAGGTCCTCTACTCCAACGTCTTCGAAGGTCTGACCCGCTTCATGGGGGATGGCTCGGTTGTGCCCGGTCTCGCCAAAAGCTGGGACATTTCCGAGGACGGTCTGACCTATACATTCCACCTGCACGACGGCGTCACCTTCCATGACGGCACCACCATGGACGCCGAAGACGTGAAATTCAGCCTGGACCGCGCCCGCGCCGAAGACAGCACAAATGCGCAAAAGGCGCTGTTCTCGGACATCGCAGATGTCACCGTGGTTGATCCGATGACCGTCAAAGTCACGCTGAGCCAGCCTAACGGCAGCCTGCTGTTCAATCTGGCCTGGGGCGATGCCGTGATCGTGGCGCCGGAAAGCATCGAGGACATCAAGACCGCGCCGATGGGCACCGGTGCCTTCAAATTCGCAGGCTGGGTGCAGGGCGACCGCATCGATCTGGAAAAGAACGCCGATTACTGGGGCACCCCCGCGAAACTGGACAAGGCCACCTTCAAGTTCATCTCGGATCCCACCGCCGCCTTTGCAGCCGTGATGGCCGAGGATGTGGATGCTTTTTCCGGCTTCCCCGCGCCCGAGAACCTGCCGCAGTTCGACGCCGATCCGCGGTTCCAGGTTCTGGTCGGTTCGACCGAGGGGGAAACCATCCTGTCGACCAACAACAAGCAAGCGCCATTTGACAATGTGAAGGTGCGCGAGGCGCTGGCCCATGCCATCGACCGTCAGGCCATCATTGACGGCGCCATGTTCGGCTATGGCACGCCCATCGGCACCCATTTTGCGCCGCACAACCCGGCCTATGTGGATCTGACCGGTCAGTCCGCCTTTGATCCGGAAAAGGCCAAGGCGCTGCTGGCCGAGGCCGGTCTGCCGGACGGATTTGAAACCACCCTGCACCTGCCGCCGCCCTCTTATGCCCGCCGTGGCGGTGAGATCATCGCCGCCCAGCTGGCAAATGTCGGCATCAAGGCCGAGATCATCAACGTAGAATGGGCGCAGTGGCTGGAAACCGTCTTCCGCGGCAAGAACTTTGGCCTGACCATCGTCAGCCACACCGAGCCGATGGACATCGGGATCTATGCCCGCCCGGAATACTACTTCCAGTATGACAATCCGGACTTCCAGCAGCTGATGACCGACCTGAACGGCACCACCGATCCCGATCAGCGGACCGCGATGCTGCAGCAGGCGCAAAAGATCATCGCCGACGACTACGTCAACGGCTACCTGTTCCAGCTGGCTTCTCTCAGCGTGGCAAAGGCTGATCTTCAGGGCCTTTGGGCCAATGCGCCGACACAGGCGACCGATCTGACTGCTGTCAGCTGGGACGAATAAGCCCTGCCAATCTACCCCAACAAAGGGCGCGCTGCGGCGCGCCCTTTTTCATGCCCGCACCGTACTTTCACCTCTCCGCCGGCCAGTGGCTCGGACCAGACGGATTCGCATATCGAATCGTGAATGCCCTGAAGAAAAAATGGCTTTGATGTCTACTGCTTAGCTCGGATTCCGCACGCTTCACGACGGCTGCGCGTTAGCCGCACAAAAGATGACCGAATTGGCAATTTTTCACGGCCAGATCACAAAAATAATAGCGCCAGTTTCACCCTCTGCGCTGCTTGCTCTGGACCGATCCCTCTGCTGATTCTAGCCTGTGTCACAATGATACAATATTCTTTCAAACGACTGCTTTCGCTGTGCCTCAGTCTGGCTGTAGCCTCTATCGTGATCTTCGCGGTGATCGAAATCGCGCCCGGCGATCCGGCGTCCTTCATGCTGGGCATCAACGCCCAGCCTGACACCGTGGCGGCCCTGCGCAGTGAGCTGGGGCTCGATGAATCGAAGCTGCACCGCTACCTGACCTGGATCGGCGGCATGCTGACTGGCGATTTCGGCACATCTTATACCTACCGCACCCCGGTGGCCGAGATGATCGCCGACCGGCTGTGGGTATCGCTGCCGCTGGCGCTTTATGCGCTGGCGCTGTCGACGCTGATCGCCTTTCCCGCCGGGATCTATGCTGCTGCACGGCGTGGGAAACCCGGAGACATGGCGGTGATGGGCGCAACCCAGCTGGGCGTCGCCATTCCGAACTTCTGGTTTGCGATGCTGCTTGTGCTTGTCTTTGCCATCAACCTGCGCTGGTTCAGCGCCGGGGGCTTTGGCGGCTGGGAAAACGGCATCTGGGCCGGGATGAAATCCCTGACCCTGCCCGCCATCGCGCTGGCCCTGCCGCAGGCGGCCATTCTGGCGCGGGTGATGCGCTCCGCCCTGCTGGACATTCTGGGCGAGGACTTCATGCGCACCGCTCGTGCCAAGGGTCTGACCCGCAGGCAGGCGCTGTGGCGGCACGGGCTGCGCAACGCGATGATCCCGGTGCTGACCATCATCGGTCTGCAGTTTTCCTTTCTGCTGGCCGGGGCGATCATTATCGAACAGGTGTTCTACCTGCCCGGCCTTGGACGGCTGGTGTTTCAGGCGATTTCCTCGCGCGATCTGATCGTGGTGGAATCGGTGGTGATGCTTCTGGTCTTTGCCGTGATCACCGTGAACTTTCTGGTCGATCTGGCCTATGCGCTGGTCGATCCCCGGCTGAGGAGCCGCACATGAGCCGCAGTCTGTTCCTTGGCATATTCCTGTCCTCGCTGGTGCTGCTGGCGGCGCTGCTGTCGTTCGTCTGGACGCCCTTTGACCACACGGCGATGGCCATCCCGGACAAGTTGCAGCGGCCGAACGCCGTGCACTGGCTGGGGACCGATCACTTCGGACGCGACATCTTTTCGATGATCATGGTGGGCGCGCGCACCTCACTGGCGGTGGCGCTGGTGGCGGTCGGCATCGGCATGGCGATCGGTATCCCGCTGGGGCTGACGGCGGCGGCGCGCAAAGGCTCTGTTCTGGACGAGCTGATCATGCGCGGCAACGATCTGGTCTTTGCCTTTCCGTCGCTAGTGATCGCGATCCTGATCACCGCCATCTTTGGACCCGGCGCCATCAACGCAATCATCGCCATTGGCATTTTCAACATCCCGGTCTTTGCCCGCATCACCCGGGGGGCGGCGCTGTCGCTCTGGCAGCGGGAATTCATTCTCGCGGCACAGGTTGCGGGCAAGGGCGCAGCGCGGATCTCGGCCGAGCATATCCTGCCCAACGTGGCGAACCTGCTGATCGTGCAGGGCACCATCCAGTTCAGCCTTGGCATTCTGGCCGAAGCGGGCCTCAGCTATGTCGGCCTTGGCGCGCAGCCGCCGACCCCCAGTTGGGGACGCATGCTGGCGGATGCACAGACCATGGTCAGCTTTGCCCCGCATCTGGCCATCATTCCCGGATCGGCCATCGTGCTGACTGTGCTTGGCCTCAACCTGATGGGCGACGGGCTGCGCGACTGGCTGGATCCCAAACTGCGGGAGACCCGCACATGACATCGCTTTCCCACATATCCGCAATGGCCATGTGCCCGGCACAGCCGGGCCGCGCCCGACCCTCCCCCCGGGAGGGCGCATTGCGCCCACCCAGGCTCGGGCGCTCCCCTTGGTGTGATCTTATGGAAGGACGCCAGACGTGAGCCTGCTGAATATCACCGACCTGTCGCTCTCCATCGGCAGCCACCCGATCCTGAAGAACGTGACCCTTTCGGTCGCTGCCGGAGAGATCGTCGCCGTCACCGGCGAAAGCGGCTCCGGCAAATCCATGACCGCCTTTTCCGTCATGCAACTGCTGCCCGAGCGGACCACGATCCAGGGGCAGATCCTGCTGGAAGACACCGATCTGACCCGGCAAAGCGAAGCGCAGATGTGCGCCCTGCGCGGGCAATCCATCGGCATGGTCTTTCAGGAGCCGATGACCGCGCTCAACCCGGTCAGGACGATTGGCGATCAGGTGATGGAGACCATCCTGATCCATGGTGCGATGACAAAACAAGAGGCCGAACAACGCGCCCGCGACATGCTCGACCGGGTCGGCCTGCCTGCGGATCGCTTCCCGCTCAGCCGCTTCCCGCACGAGCTGTCCGGTGGTCAGCGCCAGCGGGTCGTCATCGCCATGGCCATCGCCCTGCGCCCGAAACTGCTGATCGCGGATGAGCCGACAACTGCGCTGGATGTAACCACCCAGGCCCAGATCCTGGACCTGCTGAAGGATCTGGTGCAGGAATTCGGCATGGGGCTGCTGATCATCACCCACGATCTGGCCGTGGTGGCCGATCTGGCCGACCGGATCGTCGTCATGCGCCATGGCGAGGTGGTCGAAACCGGGGAAACCAACTGGCTGCTGCACAATATGAGCCACCCCTATACCCGGATGCTCTTCGCCGCTTCCTCGCATCAGGTCACCCTGCCAACGGCGCCGGAGCCGAAACCGCTGCTGGAGGTAAAGGGCGCCGTACGTGACTACCGCCTGCCGCGCAAATCACCCTTTGTCCCGCAGCAGCATTTCCGCGCCGTGAACGAGGTCTCCTTTACCCTGAACCGCGGCGAGCGGCTGGGCCTTGTCGGGGAATCGGGCTGTGGAAAATCGACCCTGACACGGGCGATTCTAGGGCTAGAGCCGCTTCAGGGCGGTGAGATCCTGCTTGATGGGAAGCCGATTTCGGCCGGTCACGCGGCCGAGGCGCGCCGTAAGATGCAGGTGGTGTTTCAGGATCCCTTTGGCAGCTTCAACCCGCGTCATCGGGTCGACCGGCTGATCACCGAACCCTTCTACAGCCAGCCCGATGCCCCCAGCGGCAGCGCCCGCACCGATCTGATCGCGGAGACCCTGACCGCCGTCGGCCTGGGGCCGCAGGATGCGAACAAATACATTCACCAGTTCTCCGGCGGTCAGCGCCAGCGCATCGCCATTGCCCGCGCTCTGATCACCCGGCCCGAGCTGATCCTGTTCGACGAAGCGGTTTCGGCCCTTGATGTCTCTGTCCGTGCGCAAATCCTCGACCTGCTGGCCGAGCTGTGTGAGGCCTATGAGCTCACCTACCTGTTCATCAGTCACGATCTTTCGGTGGTGCGCACAATCACCGATCGCTGCCTGGTGATGCAGAAAGGCCAGATCGTCGAGGAAGGCGCCACCGAAGAGGTGCTGTCGGCGCCCCGGCATCCCTATACGCAGGCCCTGATTGCCGCCGCCCCTGTTCTGCCCGACCTGACGCAGGGAGCGGCATGAGCCTGACACTGTCCCTGATTCTGCCAAAGGAGCATGCGGTTCTGACCAGTGTTCTGGCGGGGTATTTCGAAGAAACCGCAAGCCAGGCCCGGATCGACCCGGGCGACAGGGCACGGCAGATGCTGCACCGCAAGGATGTCACCGCCTTCTGGGTGCTGAATGCCGGGAAGCGCATCGGCTTTGCCCTGGTTCTGAACCTGCCCGACGACCGGCGCGAGCTGTCCGAGTTTTCGATCTTTGCCCCGCATCGCCGCCATGGCTTTGGCCGGGTGGCTGCACAGATCCTGTTTCAGGAGTTTCCGGGGCGCTGGCGGATGGGCATTTCGGCCCAGTCCCCGTCGGCCCTGGCCTTCTGGGGCACCTGTCTGAGCGTCCTGCCCGGGGTTACCGAGCTGCGCGAGGGCGCACCCTTTACCGAGTTGCAAAGCAAAAGCTATTCCTTCCAGATTACAGGACCCACTCATGACTGAAAAAAACAATATCTGGTTCGATCCCAGTTTCTGCCTGATCGGCGGCAGCTGGCAGGCCTCGGCAAGCGGGGAGACCCTGCCGTTGATCAATCCGTCGAACGGCAACGAACTGTGCCGGATCGCCCGTGGCGGCGCCGAGGACATCGACGCCGCCGTGCGGGCTGCCGAAGCGGCGCTAGACAGCGGTTGGGGCCAGATGCCCGCATTGGAGCGTGGCCGTATCCTGTGCCGCATCGGCCAGCTGGTGCTGGAGCGGGTGGATGAGTTGGCGGCGCTGGAAGCAATGGATGTCGGCAAACCCCTGACCCAGGCCCGTGCCGATGCGGTGGCGCTGGCGCGCTACTGCGAATTCTACGGCGGCGCTGCGGACAAGGTACACGGGGAGACCATTCCCTATCTGGACGGCTACACCGTCTATACGCTGCGCGAACCGCATGGGGTCACCGGCCATATCGTGCCCTGGAACTACCCGATGCAGATCATCGGCCGCTCGGTTGGCGCAGCGCTGGCGATGGGCAATGCCTGCGTTCTGAAACCGGCCGAGGAAGCCTGCCTGACCGCGCTGGCCTTTGCCCAGCTGGCGCTGGATGCGGGCCTGCCCGACGGGGCGCTGAACGTGGTGCCGGGACTGGGCGCCGAAGCCGGCGCGGCTCTCACCGCGCATCTAGGCGTGCATCATATCTCTTTCACCGGCTCGGTGGCCACCGGCGCCCTGGTGCAGCAGGCCGCAGGCAAGAACGTGGTGCCGGTGACGCTGGAGCTTGGCGGGAAATCCCCGCAGCTGGTGTTTGACGATGCTGATCTGGATGCAGCGTTGCCGTTTCTGGTGAACGCGGGCATTCAGAACGCCGGCCAGACCTGTTCTGCCTCCTCGCGCATTCTGGTGCAGCGCGGCGTCTATGAAGAGGTCAAGACCCGCATGTCAGCCGCCTATGCAGAGCTGACCGTAGGACCGGCCCCCGAAGACCTGCGTCTGGGGCCGCTGATCTCGGCCCGGCAGAAGGAAATCGTCGAAGGCTTCCTGGCCAAGGGCGCGGATCTGACCGTGGCCGCGCAGGGGGTGATCGTCGACGGCGCGCCCAAGGACGGTGCCTATGTGCGCCCGACCCTGTTTGCCGATGTGCCCGCCGATCACCCGCTGGCGCGGGAGGAAATCTTTGGCCCGGTGCAGGTGATGATCCCCTTTGACACCGAAGAGGAAGCCGTAGAGATCGCAAATTCTACCGACTACGGCCTCGTGGCCAGCGTCTGGAGCAGCGATGGCGCCCGCCAGATGCGGCTGGCAAAGAAGCTGCGCGCGGGTCAGGTTTTCCTCAACAACTATGGTGCCGGGGGCGGTGTGGAGCTGCCCTTTGGCGGTGTCGGCAAATCCGGCCATGGCCGAGAGAAAGGCTTTGAAGCGCTTTATGGCTTCTCCCAGCTGAAAACCGTCGCTGCCTATCACGGCTGACACAGCCCAACAGAAGAGGTTATGCGCTGCGCTTTGCGCATCGCGAGGCCGCAGGCCGCGCCTTCGGCGCGGCCTGCGGGGCCCAAGGGGAAGACTTGCATGCTCCATGCGAGCCTTCCGCGCGGGAGCCACCGCCTCCGTTAGAAGCGCTTCAGACGATGACGTCGATGCGTTCCTGTTCGCCCACGCCGAATACCCGCTTGTAACGGGCGACTTCATCCGCCGGTCCCATCGCCTTTTCGGGATTGTCCGACAGTTTCACCGTGGGGCGACCATTGGCGCTGACCGCCTTGCAGACCAGCGAGAACGGCGCCAGCGCGTCATCCGGCACCAGCCCCCGGAAATCATTGGTCAGCAAGGTGCCCCAGCCGAAGGACACCTTAACCCGGCCCGCGAACTGCGCGTGCAGCTCGGCGATCTTGTCCACGTCGAGACCATCCGAGAAGATCACCCGTTTCTGTTTCGGATCCTCCCCGCGGTCCTGCCACCATTTGATCGCGACCTCGGCGCCCGCAGCGGGATCGCCGCTGTCGATGCGGATCCCGGTCCAGCCTGCCAGCCAGTCCGGCGCGTGCTCCAGAAACCCCTTGGTGCCATAGGTGTCGGGCAGGATGATGCGCAGGTTGCCGTCGTGTTCATCATGCCAATCCGACAGCACATCATAGGGCGCGCGGGCCAGATCCTCATCCGTTTCGGCGAGGGCGGAATAGACCATCGGCAGCTCATGCGCATTGGTGCCGATCGCCTCGACCTCGCGACGCATGGCGATGAGGCAATTTGAGGTCCCGGTGAACTTCGGTCCCAGCCCCTCCATCATCGCCTGCACGCACCAGTCCTGCCACAGGAAGCCATGCCGCCGCCGGGTGCCGAAATCGGCAATCGACAGCCCGTCGATCTTGCGCAAGGCTTCGATCTTTTCCCACACGCGGGTCATGGCGCGGGCATAAAGGACCTGCAATTCGAACCGGCCCATGTCGTTCAGAACCGCGCGCGAACGCAGCTCCATCAGCACCGCCAACGCCGGGATCTCCCACAGCATGACCTCGTGCCATTTGCCTTCGAAGGTCAGCTCGTACTGATCGCCCTTGCGCTCCAGATGATAGGGCGGCAGACGCAGGCCTTCGAACCACTCCATGAAATCGGGGCGGAACATCTGGCGTTTGCCGTAGAAGGTGTTGCCGCGCAGGAAGGTGCTTTCGCCGCGGGACAGCGACAGCGACCGGATGTGATCCAGCTGTTCGCGCAGCTCGCCCTCGTCGATGAGCCGGGCCAGCGGCACCTGCGACGACCGATTGATCAGCGAAAAGGTGACCTGGGTGTCCGGCTTGCTGCGGAACACCGACTGGCACATCAGCAGCTTGTAAAAATCAGTATCAATCAATGACCGGATGATCGGATCGATCTTCCATTTGTGATTGTAGACGCGGGTTGCAATATCCACCGGCGGCCTCGCTCCGTTGTTTCACAACGTGATAGGGCAGGCCCACGCCCGGAGCAAGGAAATCAGCCTGCGCGCAGGTTGTGTCTGTGGCCCCCGTGGGTCAGCAAGACATCGATCAATTGTTTGCGGTTGATCGGTTTGGTGAGGAATTCGTCCATGCCCGCCGCCAGGCAATCCGCCTTGTCGGTGTCAAAGGCGTTGGCCGTCAGGGCGATGATCACCGGCTGGCGGATCTGCAACGCCCGGATTGCCCGGGTCGCTTCGAGACCGTCCATGACCGGCATGCTCATATCCATCAGGATGATATCGGGCTGAAAAGACTGGGTCAGTTCCAGCGCTCTGGCGCCATCCTCGGCCAGTTCGATCTCCACCGGGAAATCCTTGAGGAACTTCTGGACCAGGATCTGATTGACCTTGTTGTCCTCCGCCACCAGCAGACGCAATCCGTTCAGCGCCGCGGGCACCTCTTCGTCAACAACGGAGGCGCCACAGGCCTGTTGGGCAGCGGCGGCAGGATCTTTCGCTTCCTGGAAGGGCAGGCGCACCGTGAAACAGGATCCCTGCCCCGGCTCAGATGCGACGGTGATTTCCCCGCCCATGGCCACTGCGAGGCGACGCGAGATGGCAAGCCCGAGGCCGGTGCCGCCAAAGCGGCGGCTGATAGCGGCGTCTGCCTGCGAGAACCGTTCGAAGATCTTGCTCAGCATGTCCTTGCTGATCCCGATCCCGGTGTCGGCGACATGTATGGTGATGTCCCGGCCGCTGTCGCTGTTTTCCGCCATCAGCGTGACCTTGACCTGGCCGGTCTCGGTGAACTTGATGGCGTTGCCAACCAGATTGGTCAGGATCTGGCCAAGCTTGCGGTCATCGCCATTCAGCAACGCCGGAACGGTATCATCGCACTCAAAGACCAGCTTCAACCCCTTGGCATCGGCCTGCGACTTCAGCAGGCGGATGGTGTTTTCACAGCAGCGGCGGGCATTGAAATCCACGGCATCAAGGGACACCTCGCCCGAGTTCAGCTTGGACAGGTCAAGGACATCGTTGATCAGATCCAGCAACGTCCGGGCCGAGCTAAGGATGGTATCCGCATAGAGCTTCTGATCTTCATCCAGGTCGGTGTCTTCGAGCAGCTGCGCCATGCCGATCACCCCGTTCATGGGGGTGCGGATTTCGTGGCTCATGGTGGCAAGGAATTCGGATTTTGCCCGCGCGCCTTCCTCGGCGGCGAGGCGGGCCTTTTCCAGCTTGGCGGCGTATTCCTTGGACTCGGTGATATCGCGTTCTACCGCGATATAGGTGGTGACGGCGCCGGTATCGTCCCGCATCGGCACCTGATTGGTCTCCAGCCAAAGCGTTTTCCCGTCCCGCCGCTGGTTCAGCACCTGTACCCTGAAGGGCTCCTCCTTCTTGCGCCCTTCGACAATGACGTCAAGGCTCGCCGGGTCGGTGTCCGGGTGGTTCAGAAGATCACCGGGCTGACGGCCGATCGCCTCTTCCGCGCGCCATCCCGTGATCCGCGTGAAGGCATCGTTGACCCAGATGATATTGCCGGTCTTGTCCATCAGCATGACACTGTCATTGGCGTGACGGGCCACCAGCGCCAGCCGCTGGGTCTCAAGTTGCTGCGCATAAAGGCGCTGATAGGCGGTCTCCAACTCCTGCCGCTGAAGGGCCTGGGCCAGCAGGCTGCTGCGGGTGCGGTGGAAACCGCGCGTGGTAAAGGTCAGCAGCCAAATCAGCGAGCCAAAGAATACCAAAAGCCCGGCGAAATGAAGCTGCGTGTCCGTGCTGCTGCCGCGCAGCACCGGCCCCCGCACGATAAGTATAAGGATAGGCGTCGCCGTATAGATCGCCAGACGGAAGAACACCGCGATCCGGTGGAAGGGAAACAGCAAGCCTGCGTTGATCGCCGCACTGGTCAGCAGGGCAATGGAAAACAGCTGGTCATGCCGTTCCGAAAACTCCGGCGACCCTGCATCCACATAAACGGACCAGAGCGGCGCCGTGGCAGCGATGGCAACGCCAATCCCGTGAAGGGCTGCGGTCGCGGAACTGACGCTCCGCACCCGTTTTTCAGCGGCGGCATCCCGGCGCAGGCGATTGCGGGCCTGATGCAGATACCAGCAGTCCAAAAGGTCGGGGAGCATCGACGCCAGAAAGCTGAGAAGAGCGACAACAGGCAAGATAAGATAGGCCAGCGCAAGGGACACCAGCACCGCAAACACAAGGCGCGACTTGAAACCCTTGATGCGCCCTCTGGAATAGCGATCAAACAAGCCGGCCGAGCTATACTTCTGGTAGTGGCTTGTCAGCGGTCCATTACCAGACATGCGCTGCTCATTCATCGTCTATCCTTGCGCGTGTCAATCCGCTCTTTGAATTAACGAAACTCCCTTTAAGAAACACTAAGCAGGTCCCTGGCCCAAATGGACACCCGCCTCCCGCATGTCCTTCAAGGCTGTATTGAGCGATCCCTCCAGATCGATGGCACGGCAGGCCGAGAGATCAACCCGGACATCAAATCCCAGTCGCGCGGCATCCAGCGCCGAAAAGGCAACGCAGAAATCCGTTGCCAGGCCTACCAGCGTCAGATCCATCAAGTCCCGATTGCGCAGGTATCCTTCAAGCCCGGTCGGCGTGGTCTTGTCGTTCTCGAAAAAGGCCGAATAGCTGTCCACTGCCGCACGAAACCCTTTACGGATGATCAGATCCCCGTCCTGCCGCAGATCCTTGTGAAAGGCAGCGCCGGGGGTACCCTGCACACAGTGATCGGGCCACAGAACCTGCGGTCCATAAGGCATCTCGACCACGCCAAAGGCAGATTCTCCGGGATGGCTGGAGGCAAAGGAGGAGTGTCCCGCCGGGTGCCAGTCCTGGGTCAGGATGACCGCATCATAGCGATCCATCATGGCGTTGATCGGAGCGGTGACCTCTTCGCCGCCGGCCACTGCAAGCGCACCACCAGAGCAAAAGTCATTCTGAACATCTATAACGATCAAAGCACTGGGCATGAAACTATCCTGTCTCGTTTCACAAGGCGTAGGGCGCAGCATCTGTTGCGTCAATCCCCGCGCCCACTGCGGGGCGAAGCATTCCGACATGCTGCCTGATCGGCAACGCGACCAATTACCACGCTGAAAAGCCGGGCCGTCACGACAGCCTGTCTTGCAGGATTTTCGGACTCTGGTGTAAAGGGCTGGCTATGTACACCATCGCTGCCCTGTATCACTTCACCCGCTTTTCCGACCCCGACGCTTTGCGGGGGCCGTTGCTGGATCTCTGCCTCGGACAGGAGGTCAAAGGCTCTCTGTTGCTGGCGCGTGAGGGGATCAACGGCACAATTGCCGGCCCGCGCGCCGGGATCGATGCCGTGCTGGCGCATATCCGCGCCCTGCCCGGATGCAGCAATCTGGAGTGGAAAGAAGCGACCGCCACCGATGCGCCCTTTGGACGGATGAAAGTCCGTCTGAAAAAAGAGATCGTGACCATGGGCCAGCCCGATGTGGACCCCAAGGCCCGCGTCGGAAACTACGTCGAGCCGGAAGACTGGAACGATCTGATTCGCTCGGACGATGTGGTGGTGATCGACACCCGCAATGACTACGAGGTGGCGATTGGCACTTTCGAAGGCGCGATCGACCCCGAAACCAGCAGTTTCCGGGAATTCCCCGCTTGGTGGGAGGCCAACAAGGACCGTTTCCACAACAAGCGGGTTGCGATGTTCTGCACCGGCGGGATCCGCTGCGAGAAGTCCACCAATTTCCTGCTGGGTCAGGGCGTAGAGGATGTCTACCACCTCAAAGGCGGCATCCTGCGTTATCTGGAAGAGGTTCCGGAACAGGACAGCAGCTGGCAGGGGGAGTGCTTTGTCTTCGACAACCGTGTCTCTGTCGGGCACGGGCTGAAGGAAGGTCCGCATGAGCTGTGCCACGGCTGTCGTCGCCCGCTGCTGCCCGAGGACAAGTCGCGCCCCGAGTACGAGGCCGGGGTCTCCTGTCATATGTGCATCAATGAGACCAGCGAGGCCGACAAAGCCCGGTTCCGGGAGCGGCAGAAGCAAATGCAACTGGCCCGGGCGCGCGGGGCGGATCATCTGGGCACGATTGCCCTTTAAGGTGGACCGTTCTGTAAACCTTCAGAAATAAGCCTTAAAGCAGAATAGTTTCCTCCACGATACCGCTCTTGGTGGAATTTTAATCTTGCATTCTCTTCACGACTTTTTCATTTTATTTAATTGTAGCCAGCGACTCCTATCAAGGCTTGCGTATTTCAAAGCTCGATCGCTGGTGCTTGTGCCATTTTGCACAGTCAATTTTAGAAATGTTGAGATGAGGTGATTTCGATGATCAATTGCTCAGCCGAGCTGCTGCACCGTCCAGAGGAAGCGGCCAATATTAAACTTGGAAAAGTATCGATCCCCAGCCTGTTCCGCGACCTGCCCGAAGCCGTCATCGTAGCGGATGAAAACCGCCGCATCGTCTGGGCCAACAATGCCGCGTTGAGTATGTTTGGCCACACCATCGATCAGATGGTCGGCCACAGCACCGCCATTCTTTACCCCACTGAAGAAGGCTACCTGTCCGCAGGCGCGGCACATTTCAATCCATCCGGATCCGCAGAGCAACATAATTACGAAAGCAACTATTTGCGATCAAATGGAAAAACCTTTTTAGGCGAAACAACAGGTGGCCCAATTCGCGATTCCCGTGGCGTCGTTCTGGGGTATTTCGGTATTACCCGCGACATTTCAAAACCGCGCGCTTTTGACGAATTGCTCGCCAGGCTCTATCAGGTTTCTTCGGATCAAGAGCTTGAGACCAATGAAAAGATCCGTGAAATTCTCAAAATGGGTTGCGCCCATTTTCAAACGGATTCGGCTTTAGTTAGCTGGGTTCACGGCGAAGACTACACCGTGCTCTACAGCTATTCCCAGATCGCGGAAATCGAACGCGGCAGCCGGTTCAAGATCGCCGATTGCTGCTGCGCACGCGCGATGGAGGCCAATGGCCCGATTGCCTGCAGCTCAGCTCAAGAGGTCGGAGACGCACCCCACCCCTGTTACAGTCTGTTTGTTCTTGAAACCTATATCGGGGTACCGTTGGTGGTCGATGGCGAACGGTTCGGCACGGTCAACTTCACCTCATCAGAACCGCGCACGCCCTTTGAGAGCAGCGATCTGGAGCTGATCAAGATGTTTGCGGCTTGGATTGCCCAGCAGCTGAGCATCGAAAAGGCGACAAACCAGTTGCTCGAAATCAGCTGATCGCCCACCCCGCGACACGCGGGCTTCGTCAGCCGACATATAGACCGGCTGACGGAACGCAATTCTGTGGATGTAGGACACCGCGTAACCGTGCGCATTCCGCTTTTGATCGTTGAAGAAAATCGTCGGTTCAGGCCCAATAGTTTGCGCACTATCCGCCCAAAGTCTTGCGCGATTTGCCCATAATGTTGCGCTTCCCGCGTGCCGCTCGCCGTCAACGTGTCAATCGGCACGCAATCTTGACCCTCTATCGGCGTGCAAAAATGACCCCCTGCTGTGCCCTCGGGTAGCTGGCCCGATGCGGTGTAGCCACCACACAGCGCAGCCGTATCGGGCCAGGGAGGCTTGGATTATTCCCTGGTCTTGAAGCGCCAGCTCTCATTGCCGGTTTCGACGATCTCACAATGGTGGGTAAGGCGGTCGAGGAGCGCAGTGGTCATCTTGGCGTCGCCAAAGACGGAGGGCCATTCACCGAAGTCGAGATTGGTAGTCACGATGACCGAGGTGCGCTCGTAGAGACGACTGATGAGGTGGAACAGCAACTGGCCGCCGGTCTGCGCGAAAGGAAGGTAGCCAAGCTCGTCAAGGATTAAGAAGTCGAGGCGGCACAGCAGGTCAGCCGTGCGCCCCTGCCGATCAGCACGAGCTTCGGCATCAAGCTTGTTCACCAAGTCCACGTCGTTGAAGAACCGTCCTCGTTTGCCTCGCCGGATGCACGCCCGAGCGATGCTCACAGCAAGGTGGGATTTGCCGGTCCCGGTGCCGCCGATGAGCACAACATTGCGCTGCTGTTCAAGGAAATCCCGGCGGTCAGGTCGCGCACCAGCGTCTCGTTGACAGGCGTGCCCTCGAAGCTGAACTCGTCGATCTCTTTCGCCAGAGGCAGCTTGGCGATGGTCATCTGGTATTTGATCGAGCGCGCCTGCTTCTCGCTGATCTCGGCGTTCAGCAGGTCACCGACGATCTGCTGCGGTTCATGCTGCCTCTTCACCGCAGCGGTGATGATCTCATCGTAGGCGGCCTTCATGCCGTAGAGTTTTAGCTGGCTCATCGCGTCCAGCACCTGCGATCTTTCCATGGTTGGGTCTCCTGAGGCTGTCGTAACGTTGGCAATCGTCCACGGGCTGGCAGGTCAGTCGCAACGCGTCCGGCGTATCAATGGTCAACGGCGGCGGCGGTTCACGATGCCGGGCCAAGATGTTGATGACGACTGAGGCGGCGGGGGCCCCTTCGTTCAGGGCTTCGGCACAGGCAGCATCCACGGCATCCAGCCCGTCGGTTGGGATCATGCTCAGGATCTGAACCATCTGGCGGTCACCATTCGGCACCTTGCCAAGCTTGCGCTGCACTCGCCTGATCGCGGGCGGCAACTCCCAGTCCTTGAACGGCGCTCCGTTCCTGAGGGCACCGGGTTTGCGGGCCAGCACCGGAATGTAGTGCAGCGGGTCGTAGATGGCTTTGTCGCGGCCGAAGGACCGGGCATGTTGCCCCACGATCTTGCCGTCCTGCCAGAACTCGACCCGCCCGGCATAGGCGCGGATCTCGACAGGGCGACCAACAGCGCGGCCATCCACATAGTAGCGGTTCTTGTCGAAGCGAACGAGACAGGTCTTCGACACGGACGCCGGCACGGCATGGAAGCCGTCGAAAGGCCCGACATAGGGCACCAGGCTCGCGCGCTCTTCCTCGAATAATTCCCAGATTGTCCGGTCACGCAGTTCCGGATGCGGATGGGACTTGGCCCAAGCCACACAGCGGTCCTCGAGCCAGGCGTTGAGCTCGGCATAGCTCTTGAACTTCGGTCTGGGCACGAAGAACCGTCGCCTGACAACCCCAACCTGGTTCTCGACTTGTCCCTTCTCCCAGCCAGAGGCAGGTGTGCAGGCGACCGGGTCGACCAAGTAGTGCCCGCACATCTGCTGGAACCGGCGGTTGTAGGCGCGCTCGCGGCCGACGAAGATCGTGTTCACCGCGGTCTTCATGTTGTCGTAGATGCCCCGCGCGCAGGCTCCGCCGCAGAAGGCGAAGGCCTTGTCGTGGGCGTCGAAGACCATCTCCTGCGTCTCGCGCGGGTAGGCCCGGGCGAACAACATCCGGCTGTGGCAAAGCCGGACATGCGCCACCTTCACGGTTGTCGTCGCTCCATCGATCACCACAATCTCGTGGCTCCAGTCGAACTGGTAGGCCTCGCCTGGGTCGAAGATCAGCGGCACATAGGCAGCGGCCGAGGCCTCCTGTTCCTCCTTGGACCACGTGGCCGCGTATCGCCGGACCGCATCATAGCCGCCATCATATCCTTGGGCCCGGAGTTCCTCGAAGATGCGGATGCGGGTCAGCCGCTCGCGCTTGGGCTTTCGGGCGTTGGCCGCCAGCATCTCGTCGAGCATGCCTTTCCATGGCCCGATCTTCGGCTGAGGCTGGATCGTGCGTTCATACGTCATCTTCGTCACGCCGGATCGGATCACCTTCCGCACCGTATTCCGCGAAACCCGTAGTTCCCGGCAGATCTGCTTGATTGACTTCTTGTCCTGAAAATACGCCCGACGGATCTTCGCAATCGTCTCCACAACCAACATCCCACACTGTGCTCCCCGATGACCTCGGGGGCATCATCCACATCAGTGTAAGGGGGTCATTTTTGGACGCCGATCACCCCGCTACGGGGTCAATTTTGCATGCCTGTTCACAGGCAGTGCTTCCGCCATGATCTGCCCACTGCCAGAAATGACTGCCAGCATGACCCCAAAAGCACTTTGGCCCAGTCAGGATGCAAGCATCAAGCCGTGATATGGCCTCGTTGCCCTTTTCAAATCCGTATGTCAATTTTCAGGAGATCCGAAATGTCGACCGCTATCGTGCGCTGAATTGCGACCTGGCTTTCGCCACTTGGTCCCGCTCCAACTCTCCCCAAAGCTTGGGCAAACCGTTCAGGCAGTGGTCGCGCTGCATCCGCTTCGCGGACCAGATCGTTGTGAATTCCGGGAATCACGCCATCAGGCTTCGCAGCGGCGAAACCTTCTCGGGTGTAGGCTTTGCCGGACTTGTCGAACATGGTGATGTCACCGTCAGCCGATACCTCCATAATTTTGCCCTGAGTGCCGTGGGAAATCGTAAACCCGGCAACTTGGGAACTACCGTCTTCGCTGGTCGCAATGGCCTGGCCCGTGAAACTGAACATCCGTGACAAAGAGGCAGTCGCACGATCCACCTGAAGCTGTGCTTCTGCACGCATTTCAGTCAAGCTGCCGATACTGTCTTGGTGGCCTCTCAATAGAGCAGCGAGTTGCTCAACATCGCCGGTTCCTGCGTCAAGCTGGGCTTGTAGAGTTGCCGCTTTTTCCTGCGAGGACTTGAGCATGGCGTCATACCTCACAAGGGTCTGACTCTGCTCTAACAGGGCAGTGCCTGCATGATAAGCGTTGGCTGTGGCCGATCTACGATCAGGGAAGTTGGCATCAACGATCACCACATTACCCCCCTCAGATGCGGCCTTTGATCCTACAAAAACTCCGTCCTGCAAGAGACGACTGTCTTCTGGCGCATGGGCTGATCGCACCGGCTTCAGGACTTTGGTGTCAAATGGGCTAAGCGATCCGTCCCGCAGGCCGTCCGCTTCAGTACGGGCAGCTTTAGCAAAAGATACCATTTCTGAAGTAATGGATGATGCAGAGGTCGATGGGGACCCGGTCGACACGATGTTACCAGACTTTGCTTGGATGGATACGCCTGCATCGTTCTGGTTTGCCAAGCCGTTTGCGGGTTTGGCAACCGGATTGGTCAGCAAAGACAAAGCGGTGGACGCTGAAGAAATATTCGACATAAAACTAAACCTAAGGGTGATTAATTGCTTGAATGAATATTGCTTTAGGTTGTTTTTAAAAACCTTAACGCCCAGCGTTTTCATCGCCTGATGTTTAGGGGCAGGATGCATTGATTTTCAACGCGCTGCGTGATTCACGGCTCGGAAAACGGAGCGGTGACATGAGCGACCTTTACTGGCTGACCGACGAGAAGATGGCCAAACTTGCCCCTTTCTTCCCGAAGTCACACGGCAAGCCACGGATTGATGACAGACGGGTGTTGAGTGGGATTATCTTCATCAGTCGTAATGGGTTGCGCTGGCGGGATGCGCCGCGGGAATATGGTCCGCACAAGACGCTGTACAGCCGATGGAAGCGTTGGAGCGAAAAAGGCATCTTCGCGCAGATGATGGTCGGCCTGGCGGCCGAACACGGCGAGGAAAAGACCGTGATGATCGACGCGACCTATTTGAAGGCACATCGCACTGCGACCAGCATGGCCGCGAAAAAGGGGGGCGTGGACGCCTGATCGGTCGGACCAAGGGCGGCATGAACACCAAACTGCATGCCATCTGCGATAGCCAAGGGCGGCCGCTCAAACTGTTCGTCACCGCCGGCCAGGTCAGCGACTACATCGGCGCGCGGGCGCTGCTCAGCAGCCTGCCAAAGGTCGACTGGTTGCTCGGGGATCGTGGCTATGACGCCGACTGGTTCAGGGACGCGTTGAAAGACAAAGGGATACGCGCCTGCATCCCCGGCAGAAAGCAACGCAAGCCCCCGGTCAAATACGACAAGCGCCGATACAAACGACGTAACCGCATCGAGATCATGTTCGGCAGGCTCAAGGATTGGCGGCGTGTAGCGACACGCTATGACCGCTGTCCCAAGGTATTCCTCTCAGCCATCGCCCTCGCTGAAACCGTCATTTACTGGTTATGAATCCTGACCCTAGCGTGTTCAGCCAAATCGGGTTCATTGTCTGGCCAGGCTCGAAGCACTCAAAGAAACGTCCCCCGTCTCGGGGATATTTCTCTGCAGTTTTCGTTACCTCGCCATCCTCAATCTTTTCGATCCGATCAACCATCGTTTGCGCTCCCCGCCAAAGGAACCGTCGCTACACCATCCGGAAGGATCCTCAAACCAAAACCGATGACACTCACTCAAATCTCAAGGTCCGCTTGCCGAAGGCTGCGCCGCAGCGCTACGAAACCTCACAGACGGCAGCTAAGGGCCGTTTTGGCATCTGAGAACGATTGTTTGCCGAAAGATTTGACGGACCGTGTAGCATCCCGGACCGAGAAATGCTTGATGGAAGCAAACAGCCACCGGGTTTCTGCATGACGGGTTCAGATGACGTAGAAGTTCAGGCGCATCAGCGCGAGGTTCAGAGACTGCTGGGACGGTGCATGCTGCGGTTACAGCAGTATGAGCGGCAACTCAAAGCCATGGCGGCCTATCATAAAATCTCGGGGTCAGCCGAGGACTTGACGAAAGCTCAGGACGCAAGAAACGACAACACGGCCCGCAAGACGCTCGGGGCCGTGGTTGGTGACCTCCTTGGTTCCTACATTTTCCCCGCTGACGAGGATCTTATAGAAACGGAAGATGCCAGTTCTCCGAAAAACTCGGACTGGTTCTCAATGCGGATAAGACTTGGCGTGTCACAGGTGGATTATGCTAAGATCGAGAACGATCTCAAAGAACTGGTACTGCTGCGGAACAACCTCGTACACCACTTCATCGACCAGCATGATCTATGGAGTGCTGAGGGATGCCGCACCGCCCAGGATGCCTTGCTTGACGCGTACAGCCGCATCGAGCAAAATCTCGCGCAACTGAGGGATTGGGCTGAAACCATGGTCCGGTCACGGACGGCACTCGCAGGAGCCTTGAAGTCAGAGGTCATGCAAGAATGGTACATCTATGGCGTCGCTCCGCTCAGCGAGATCGACATCCAAAACGCAGGTATCGTGCGCCTGTTGCGTGAAGCATTGAACGCGTTGGCTGTCGATGGCTGGGCGCCCGTCGAGGAGGCAGGCGCCTGGATTTCTCGCCGTCACTCATCTGTATCCCCTGAGAAGTATGGATGCAGAAGTTGGCGGCAGGTCATCCATGAGGTTTCCATCTTCGAACTTCGGTACCTTGAACCGAATGGCCGACGCGCTGCTTGGTATCGGGAAAAGACAAGGTCCGGGATCTCAGGATAACTGATTTTGGCCTCGTCAAACGTCCGCTTTGGTGAAATCGCGGCGCAGAAACTGACTTTCCTATGAACGACAGGTATGGGCCGTGAATGGCGGTGCCCCAGGTCGTTGATCACATGGACGCTGCGCTGCGTCCAAGGTCGGCTTCGAGCCCATTCTGCCGGATGCTGCGAGCTGCATGAACGACAGCTTCCAGTTGATTTAAATGTGTGTATCATCTCTCGTAATTTTCAAAACGCTTATTAAGACCGGGACGACTTAATGAAAGAAAGCAGCAGGCGCGTGCCCTGGATCCTCGCCTTGGGAATGTTTGTCATAGGCACAACGTCACTTAGCATCTTGGGTTTAGGACCGGCGCTGACGCGCGACCTAGCCGTGGACCCAGCAGACGCAGGATGGCTCGTGACGGCATTCGCCGCAACCTTTGCTTTGGCCGCACCCCTCGCGCAATTCACCCTCGGACGGCGTTTCACGCCTCGAAGGCTCATCCTCGCAGGATCGAGCATTCTAGCAGCCTCACTGATCTGGTCGGCGCTGGCAACGTCATTCGACGCGCTTCTATTTACGCGCGTAGCGTCAGCACTTGGTGGTGCTCTGATTGCTCCAACTAGCGCCGCACTTGCTATCTCTTTGGTACCAGTGGACCGGCGCGGCGCAGTCTTAGCCACAGTCTTTGCGGGGTTTACCCTCGCAACCGTTGCAGGCGTGCCGATTGCGACATGGCTCACACTGTTGCTTGGGTGGCGTGGCGCCCTTGCGGGAGTAGGTTTTGCCGCGCTCCTATTCGTTGCTTTGGCAGCTATTTACATGCCGCGGGACACAGGCAGGGTAAGTGCTGCAAAGACACAAGCATCAGAAGGATTGAACATCATTGCGCCAGCACTACTGCTTCTGGGGACGGTGGGAATGCTATCAGCGCAATTTGTCATCTATGCCCTGATGGGGGAATTGCTAGGTCAGCAGTTTGGTGTCAGCGAAAGCGGCCTTCCAATCGCAGTTCTCCTCTTCGGCATTCTCGGTGTCGCGGGAAATGCTGTAGCAGGAGCGCTATCTGATCAGGTTGGGCCCAGTCGACTGGTTTGGGTGAGTTTCGCTGGTCTTGCTGCGTTTCTGGCCCTATTGATTTTTGATCTGGGGCCATATTGCGGCGCGATAATTCTCGCAGGATGCGCCTTTATGGGCACCTTGTTTGCAACGCCGCAACAAAGCCGCCTTGTGGGATTGGTGTTCGAGGAACAGCACGGCTTCATCCTCGCGTTGAACTCTTCCGCAAGTTACCTTGGCATCGCATTTGGTTCAGGAATGGCAAGCGCGCTCGCCATCAATATTGGGTTTTGGGCGCTGCCTGTCGGTGCATTGGGTCTGCTGGCAGCAACAGCCGCGCTGACTGTTGCATTCAGTGCTATCAAGAGATGAGAACGCGTCAAGGCCGAAGGCTTGTGTGGCCGTCGAATAGGAAAGCGGACATTGGCGCTTCAGCAGAGAATTGGAAACCTTGTCCGCGTTCCCGCCTTTCGAAGTGGTCGGCGGCTGCGCCTGCGGCGAAGGTCAGCTCTTCCTTGTGCGCCTGCGGCATGGATCGCTCGCCACGTCGCCAGATCCGCCGACTTTGCAAAGGTCGCTATCTGCGCTTCGCCGCCGTTCGTGATCAGCGCAGCGAACTTCCGCTTCCGCCCATAGAGGCATAGATCGACCGAAAGGGGCGACGCTCCGCGCCGCCGCGCAAACCTTTGGGCAAATCGCGCAAACTTATGGGGGGGCGCGCACGAATATGCGCGATCCTACAGTGGATCAGAAGTCCAGGTTTTCCACGCTCAGCGCGTTTTTCTGGATGAATTCGCGGCGCGGTTCGACCACATCACCCATCAGCTTGGTGAACAGATCGTCGGCCTCGACCATGTCGTCCACGCGCACCTGCAACAGGGTGCGGGCGTCCGGGTCCAGCGTGGTTTCCCACAGCTGATCCGGGTTCATCTCGCCCAGCCCCTTGTAGCGCTGCAGCGACAGGCCTTTTTCACCCTCTTCCAGAATCGCCTTCAACAGCTCCAGCGGACCGTGGATCAGCTGGCTGCGCTCTTTGCGTACCAGCGTCGCGGTCTGGCCGTAGATCTCCTGCAAGCTTTGGGTAAAGCTGCCGGTCTTGCGCGCCTCACCCGAACGCAGCATCGGACCATCCAGCGTGCGGACCTCCTCAACGCCGCGCAGGATGCGGGCCAGACGGATACCGTGATCCTGGGTGATGCGCCCCTGCCAGCCCTTTTCATACTCCAGTGCAATCAGGTCGAGCCGCTTGGCAACCCTGTCGGCAACGCCCTGCAGGTCGGCATCCACCGCGCCGGGAACAAAGGCACCTGCAACGGCAGCCTGCTCCAGAATATGGCGAGGGTAATGGGTCGGGAAGGCATCGATGACACGACGCAGCTGACGCGCCTCATCCACCACGCGGGCCAGATCCTGCCCGACGATCTCCTCTCCCGATCCCAGTTTCAGAACCGCGCCTTCAACGCCTTGGTGGATCAGGTAGTCATCCAGCGCCGCCTGATCCTTCAGGTAGACCTCGGATTTGCCACGGGCCACCTTATAAAGCGGCGGCTGGGCGATATAGAGATAGCCGCCCTCGATCAGCTCGGGCATCTGGCGATAGAAGAAGGTCAGCAGAAGCGTCCGGATATGGGCGCCGTCCACGTCCGCATCGGTCATGATGACGATCTTGTGGTAGCGCAGTTTGGAGATGTCGAACTCATCGCGGCCAATACCGGTGCCCAGCGCCATCACCAAGTTACCGATCTCCTGGCTTCCCAGCATCCGGTCAAAGCGCGCGCGCTCCACGTTCAGAATCTTACCGCGTAGGGGCAGGATTGCCTGCGTCTGGCGGTCGCGACCCGTCTGAGCAGAGCCCCCGGCGGAGTCACCCTCGACGAGGAAGACTTCGGTTTTCGAGGGGTCTTTCTCGGAACAGTCCTTCAGCTTGCCGGCGAGGAAGTTCACATCCATTGCCGTCTTGCGCCGGGTCAGCTCGCGCGCCTTGCGGGCGGCTTCGCGGGCCAGGGCGGCTTCGATGATCTTGCCGACAATTTCCTTGGCCTGGGTCGGGTTTTCCTCGAACCACTCGGCCAGTTTCTCGTTCACCAGGCTTTCCACCACCGGGCGAACCTCGGAGGAGACCAGTTTGTCTTTGGTCTGAGAGGAGAACTTGGGATCAGGCACCTTGACCGACAACACACAGGTCAGACCTTCGCGGGCGTCGTCACCGGTGAAAGAGACCTTCTCCTTCTTGGCGATCCCGGAAGACTGCGCGTAGTTGTTGATGGTCCGCGTCAGCGCACCGCGGAAGCCCGCCACATGGGTACCGCCATCGCGCTGTGGAATGTTGTTTGTAAATGGCAGCACGGTTTCATGGTAGCTGTCGTTCCACCACATCGCCACTTCGACGCCGATGTCGTCCTTTTCACCCACGATATAGATCGGGGCATCCATGACCGGGCTTTTCGACCGGTCGAGGTACTTGACGAATTCCTTCACACCGCCTTCGTAGAACAGCTCAGTCTCAAGCCGCTCGGCCGGGCGTTCATCGATCAGGATGATCCGCACACCAGAGTTGAGGAAGGCAAGTTCCCGCAGACGCTTTTCCAGCGTTTCAAAGGAGTATTCGAGGTTCGAGAACGTGTCGGTCGACGCCAGGAAGCGGACCTCGGTACCGGTACGGTCACCGCAGTCGCCCACGACCTCAAGGTGTTTGGCCGTGTCGCCGCGCTCGAACCGCGCGATATGCTCCTTGCCATTGCGCCAGATGCGCAGCTCCAGCCAGTCGGACAGGGCGTTCACAACCGAAACACCCACGCCGTGCAGACCGCCAGAGACCTTGTAGGAGTTGCTATCGAATTTGCCGCCCGCGTGCAGCTGGGTCATGATGACCTCGGCCGCCGAGACGCCCTCTTCGGCGTGGATATCCACCGGAATACCGCGCCCGTTGTCGCTGACAGAAACACTGGAATCGGCGTGAATTTTCACCGTCACGGCGTCCGCGTGGCCCGCCAGTGCCTCGTCGATGCCATTGTCGACGACCTCATACACCATATGGTGCAGGCCCGATCCATCGTCGGTGTCCCCGATATACATGCCGGGGCGTTTGCGAACCGCCTCCAAGCCTTTGAGAACTTTGATGGAATCCGCACCGTATTCGGCGGGGGCGTGCTCGTTTCCGGACATTCGCGCGTTCCTGTTTTTGCTTTCAGATTTTATACGCAGTCCGGGGGGGAATGTCACGCGCACGCGCCCCTTTTATTCTTGGATTCAAGCGGCTTTTGCCCCCAGACCGGCGACTTTTTGCAGCCAGCCCTCGACCTTCTTGCCCTTGGCATCCGTGGCAGGCGCAAAGGAGGAGAACCGGGTCGGCTTCACACCGACAAAGCCAAGGATCTGACGGCTGATGATTTTCTTGATCGCATTGCTGTAAATCAGCCTCAGCAGCAGTGGGGGCGTATCCGATGTCAGCAGCACCCGGGCGGTCTTGCCGGTCAGCATCGGTGCCGGAACTCCCATCATGTTCGGGTTGCGCGTGTCGAAAGTCCGACCGGGCAGTAGCGCGCGATCAAAGACGCCTTTCAGCTTGGCCGGGATCGCACCCCACCACAGCGGCGTTGCCACCACCACGTGATCGGCCCACTCCAGATCTGCAAGGAAGGCTTCCAGATCCGGCTCCAGCGGCTTGGGGTTCTTATAACCGCCCTGCCCGTAATCCATGTCGAACTGCATAGCAGAGATATCGTGATAGCGCACCGCGTGACCCTTGGCCTTGGCCGAGGCGGCATAGGTATCGCACAGCGATTTCGACAGCGAGGTTTCACCGGGGTGACCATTCAGGACGATGATTTTCTTGGTGGACATCTGACACTTCCTACAACTAAATTGACCTTGGTCAGTTTATTGACTCAATAAATGACCCTGGTCAATATTTAAATTGACCAGGGTCACATTTTCTTGATGAGGACGCAGATGCCGCGACAGCCCCAGAAACGCCGACTAGAAACCCGTGCCAAACTGCTGGAGGTCACAGCCGAGCTTGTTGCGACCGAAGGTTACAGCGGTCTCAAAGTTGAAGACGTTGTAAACCGCGCAGGCGTGGCCAAGGGCACGCTGTTTTCCCACTTCCGAGACAAGGACGGACTGCTCGCGGTGCTGATCGGGGCCGAGGTGATGCGCCATCTTGACCAGATGGAGGAAAAGGGGGCTCCAGACAGCCGCGAGGCCCTGCTGGAACGTATCGCACCCCTGCTGGAGTATGTGGCCGGAGACCGGGTGATCTTTGATCTGCTGCTGCGTTATTCAGGATCCACCGGCACCGAAACGGATGAGGTCGTGACCGAAGGCTTTTATCGCCAGATCGCCATCTGGGGCGATTGGATCGCGCAGCTGCAACAGGCAGGACTGGTGCGCGACGATTACCCGGCGCAATTCCTGGCCGAAGGCATTCAGGCCTTTCTCAATCAGGTGATCGCGATCTGGTTCTGCATGTCCAGCCCCAACGAACAGACGCCGCTGGACGCGCTGCGCCCCTTTCTGGAGGCCTGGTTGGCGCCGCAGGCCTGACCCGGGGCCAACAAGGCGTCAGGAAAAGGGAATGATCAGCCCGACGCAGATCAAGAGGCCGCCGGACACCAGATTGACCTTCTTCAGCGCTGATGGCGAGGACAGCAGCGCCCGCAACCGGTGGACCAGCGCCGCCAGTATCAGGTTGCCCATCAGCGGCACCAGAAAGGACAGCGTCACGATCACTGCCACATCCACTTTCGTGACAGCGGAAAGATCAAAGAACCCCGGCAGCAGCCCCATGTAGAACAGGATCGCCTTGGGATTGCCCAGAATAACGGCAATCCCGGCCATGAACCCAGCCCAGGTGCCGGGGCGGAGCAAAGCGCTGTTTTCCTGAATGCGCGCGCCCGCGTGGCGGATAAGGGTGATGCCCATGAACAGGAACATCAGGCAGGCGACCCAGCGCAAGGCAGTCATGATGCCAGCGAACTCGGACACCAGCCAGGACATGCCCGCAACAGCCACCAGCGGCCACAGGATATCGCCACAAGCCACCCCCAGCGCCAGTGGCCAGGTAGCATGAAACCCGCCGGACACCGCCCGCGCCAGCAGCGCCAGCCAGACCGGACCCGGGGTGAGGAACAGAACGAACAGCCCGCCCGCATAAAGCACCAGATCCCAGATCGACAGGGTCATGACCGCACCTCTACCTTTGATCCGCCTTCGCCCTCGGTGATTTCCAGCATCTGGGCACGACCACCCATTTCTGCAAACAGCTCTGCCTCGGTCCCCGTCATCCAGGCCTGCGCCCCCAGCGCACAGATCTCATCATAAAGCGCGGCGCGGCGGGCCGCGTCCAGATGCGCTGCGACCTCGTCCAACAACACGATCGGCGGCGCCCCTTCGCGCCCCGCAAGCGCACGGGCATTGGCCAGAATCAGCGAGACCAGCAGCGCCTTCTGCTCTCCGGTGGAACAATCGCGGGCCGGTACGCCCTTGGCCGCATAGGTTCCGATCAGATCGGTACGATGGGGGCCGACCAGCGTGCGCCCCGCCGCCAGATCACGGAACCGGCTTTCGGCCAGCGCCTCGCGCAGGTCCTCTGCGCTTGCGGGCATGGTGCCTTCCGTCTGGATCAACTCCAGTTCAGCCACGGGAAAGGCGGTTTCGGCGGCCGCCTGCGCCTCTTGCAGCAGCGACACCGCCGCAATACGCGCGGCGCTGATGCGGTGGCCGGTCTCGGCCATCTGCGTTTCCAACACCCGGTACCAGGCCGGATCGCGGTTCTGGTCTTTCAGCAGGCGGTTGCGTTCGCGCATCGCCTTTTCATAGGCCAGCGTCGCCTCGGCATGCGAAGGGTCAAAGCTGAGCACGATGCGATCCAGAAACCGGCGACGGCCCTCGGCGGCTTCGATCCACAGGCGATCCATAGCAGGGATCAGCCAGACCACGCGGCAGATCTGCCCCAGTGCGATCTGGTTGGAGGCCTTATTGTCGATCCTGACCTGACGGGCATTGCCGCCTTCGGACCAGGTTTCCACCTCGTAGGACTGCGTCGGCGCCTGCAAGGTCGCCTTCAGTTTCCACCCCAGCGCCTCTGGGCGGCGGGTCATTTCCGCAGCGCTGGCGCGGCGCAGGCCGCGGCCTGGGGAAAACAGCGATACCGCCTCAAGGATATTGGTCTTACCCGCCCCGTTTGGCCCGAACAGCGCCACCGGCCGCCCATCCAAATGCAGTTCCGCCCGCAAATGCGAGCGGAAGTGAGACATGGTCAACTCTGTCAGGGCAAGCACTTAGGGCGCCCCTTTCCTGATAGTGAGAACCCTATGCCGGGTCCGTAGCGCCGGATCCGTGCCGTCAGACGCGCATCGGCATGACGACGTAAACCGCGCTTTCGTCATTGCCTTCGCGCATCAGGGTCGGATCGCCGGAAGAGTTGAACAGGAACACCGCGTTTTCCCGGTCCACCTGGCTGGCGATCTCCAAGAGATACTTGGCGTTAAAGCCGATTTCCAGGCGCTCGTCGCTGTAGGCAACCGCCAGCTCTTCCTCGGCTGCGCCGCTGTCGGGCGCGTTGACCGACAGGATCAGGCGATCTTCTTCCAGCTGCAGCTTGACCGCGCGGGAACGTTCCGAAGAGACGGTGGCGACCCGGTCCACAGCCTTGGCGAATTCGGCTGCATCCACTTCCAGACGGCGGGTGTTCCCCACCGGAATGACGCGGGTGTAATCCGGGAAGGTGCCGTCGATCACCTTAGAGGTCAGGGTGATGTTCGGGGTGGCAAAGCGAACCTTGGTTTCGGAGACGGAGACGGCGATGTCCATCTCGTCATCGTCAAGCAGCTTGCGCAGCTCACCCACGGTTTTACGCGGCACGATCACGCCCGGCATATCCTCGGCGCCCATCGGCAGCGGCGCATCGATCCGCGCCAGACGGTGACCATCGGTCGCCACGCAGCGCAGCGCCTTGCCGCCTTCGGAGCTGTCGGCCACATGCATGTAGACGCCGTTCAGGTAATAGCGGGTTTCTTCGGTCGAAATCGCAAATTTCGACTTGTCGAACAGGCGACGCAGCATGGCCGCGTTGGCGGTGAAATTCGAATGATACTCAGACGAGGCCATTACCGGGAAATCTTCGCGCGGCAGGGTCGCCAGCGAGAAGTTCGACCGGCCTGCCTCGACCGTCAGGCGGCCTGTGGCGGCATCGGCCGTCAGGGTCACGAGCGCGCCATCGGGCAGTTTGCGCACAATTTCATGCAGGGTGGTCGCAGCCACGGTGGTCGCCCCGGCGCGCTCAACCTGCGCGGGGGCCTTGTCGACCACTTCGATGTCCAGATCGGTGGCGCGGAACTGGGCGGTATCGCCCTCGGCTTCGATCAGCACATTGGCGAGGATCGGAATGGTGTTTCGCCGCTCTACGACCGATTGTGCCTGGGCCACAGCCTTGAGAAGCGTGCCGCGTTCGATGCTGATCTTCATGTCCCTTGTCCTTTTTGTCTTGCCTCAGGCAGTGGCCGGGATAAGCAAATTAGCGGTTTACCCCTGCCATACAAGGCTTTTTATCGACTTCTCCAAGGGAAAGGAGGCAGCGTCAAGGGGCCTGTGATCGGCAGGGCGCAGAACACCGTCAAACGTTGCCCGCTGGCATACAAATGGCACCCCGGTCCTGCATGGAAAAACGGCCCCGGATTTCCGGGGCCGCATTGTCACGTCTCGGTCGGATCGCGCTTACGCCTCCAGGGAGCGGCGCAGCATTTCGACGTCTTCGGCGATCTGGCCGTCGGTCGTCTTCAGCTCTTCAATCCGTTTCACACCATGCATCACGGTTGTGTGGTCACGCCCGCCAAAACGGCGGCCGATTTCCGGCAGCGACCGGCTGGTCAGCTGCTTGCACAGATACATCGCCACTTGCCGCGGCCGCGCATAGGAACGCAGGCGCTTGGGGCCGATGATATCCGACATGCGGATGTTGTAGTATTCCGACACCTTGCGCTGGATCTCTTCGACGGTGATTTTACGCTCCGAGGCGCGCAGCACATCGGCCAGACAGTCTTGTGTCAGATCCATGTCGATCTCGCGCCCAACGAGCGAGGCAAAGGCAAAGAGACGGGTCAGAGCGCCTTCGAGAACACGCACGTTGGTCGAGATGCGATGCGCCAGGAATTCGAGCACGCCATCAGCGATTTCAAGGCCCGGATAGGTTTCGCGGTGCTGCTGCACCTTGGTCTGAAGGATGCCGAGACGCAGTTCGTAATCGGTGGGATGCAGATCCACCACCAGACCACATTGCAGACGCGATTTCACGCGGTCCTCAAGATCCTTAATCTCACCCGGGGCACGGTCCGCCGAAATGATGATCTGCTTGTTCTGGTCCACCAGCGCATTGAAGGTATGGAAGAATTCTTCCTGCGTGGAATCCTTGCCCGCGATGAATTGCACGTCATCCACCATCAGCACGTCGACCGAGCGGAACAGGTGTTTGAAGTCCATCATCTTGCGTTCGCGCAGCGCCTGCACAAAGCGGTACATGAACTGTTCCGCCGACAGATAAAGCACGTTCAGCTGCGGGTTCTGTTCTTTCAGCTCCCAGGCGATGGCGTGCATCAGGTGGGTTTTACCCAGACCGACGCCACCATAGAGCACCAGCGGATTGAAGGTCACCGGACCACCCTCGGCCACGCGGCGCGCAGCGGCATGGGCCAGTTCGTTCGGTTTGCCGACAACAAAGCTGTCAAAGGTAAACCGCGGATCCAGCGGTGCCGCCTGCAAGGCATCCAGCCCGTCACGCGATGACGAAGACGACGCAGCCGCATCCTCGGTCCGCGCAGCAGCGCCTGCCTGAGCAGTACTCGCCTCGGCCATTTCGGCAAAGGGTTCAGCGGCCCGTTCCGTCTGCCGCACCGGGCGGGCAGGTGAGTTGGCAGCCACCTTAAACGCAAGCCGCTGTACCGATTCACCGGACATGCTGAGCTCGTGCAGAATCAGATCTGCAAAGTTCTGGCTGACATAGTTCCCCATGAAGTTCGTCGGGACATGAAAGACCGCGACGCCTTCATCGACCGAACTGAATTCAAGCGGCTCGATCCAGGTGGTGAAATTGTTTTGACCGACTGTCTTGAGCAATCGTTGTCTGAGCTGTCCCCATTTTTCTTCCGTCATGCTACGCCTCACGCGTCCCCAAAAGCAGCGGCCATTTTCGACCTATCGTTTCATCAAGCCTCCCCGTCCGGAGGCGCGTTCACACACAGGACATTCGGTGCGTGCCGGTCAGACCAGACGCAGTACCCATGTCGGGCGGTACGGATCCTGAAACACACACAAAATCCTTCGACCGCCGCACAACACGCGTTGAGTCGATATGCACCAAAATCGAAACAAGACCATGTGCCAGATCATCTGGCACGGCTCTGGTATCAGACCACTGCGATCTGGCATGACCGCAATATATCTGAGCCCTGGAAGTGATCTTAATGCCCGTTAAGATCACCGCGAGCAGCCTGTCCCCCAGCGAGTGAATCGCTGTATTAGTGGTAGCAATTTGTGGGGGGAAGCGGCAACGAAACTATGATGTTGACTCGTGCTTTGGCCGCAAAGAATCTCTCGCGCCTGCAGCACTGGCTTAAGAAGCGATCAAAAAAGAAAGGCACCGCAAATCGCGATGCCTTCCGTAAAAAACCCACCAATGGCAGATTTCAGATTTCTTAAGATTTAACCCAGCGCTTTGACGCGGGCGGCCAGGCGGGACACTTTCCGCGAGGCGGTGTTCTTGTGGTAGACGCCTTTGGTCACGCCGCGCATCAGTTCGGGCTGGGCTGCGCGCAGAGCTGCGGTTGCTGCCTCTTTGTCGCCGGATGCGATTGCTTCTTCAACTTTACGCAGGAAGGTACGGATGCGCGAACGACGGGCTTTGTTTACAGCAAAACGCTTTTCGTTCTGACGGGCGCGTTTCTTTGCCTGGGGCGAATTTGCCATGGTGTCTGACCTTTGTATCGAGTTCGTGTTTTTCAATAGACGCAATGCCAGCCGAACCCGGATCCGACCACCGGTGTGATTCTAGCCTAGGCGGGCTGCACGCGCATGTATGGCGGAGGTCTATACAGAGGCTGCCGAACCTTGGCAAGGCCAATAGACGTTAGGCCGGTTTTCAAAAAGAAAGGGCAGACCGCGCCTGCCCTTTCGCGTTCATATCAGCACGGGCGGCTTACTTGTCGCGGAATTGCGCTTCGCGCTTTTCAAGGAAGGCCGCCATGCCCTCTTTCTGATCTTCGGTGGCGAACATCGAATGGAAGACGCGGCGCTCGAACAGCATGCCTTCGCTCAGCGGCAGCTCGTAAGAGCGGTTCACGGTTTCCTTGACGGCCATCGCGGTCAGTAGGGATTTCTCGGCGATCTTCTGAGCTGCGCCCATCGCTTCTTCGATCAGCTTCTTGCCGGGTACAACGCGCGACACCAGACCTGCGCGCTCAGCTTCTTCGGCGGTCATGAAACGACCAGTCAGGTTCATGTCCATGGATTTGGATTTGCCCACGAAACGCGTCAGACGCTGGGTACCGCCGATACCGGCGATGACGCCGAGGTTGATTTCGGGCTGACCGAACTTGGCCGAATCTGCCGCGATGATGAAATCGCAGAGCATCGCCAGCTCGCAGCCACCGCCCAGCGCATAGCCGGATACCGCGGCAATGATCGGCTTGCGGACGGCCGTGATGCGATCGTTCACAAAAGCAAAGAGATTGGTCGAGAACACCTCGGTGAAGCTCATCGAAGACATCTCTTTGATGTCGGCGCCTGCGGCAAATGCCTTTTCCGAACCGGTCAGAACGATGCAGCGCACCTTGTCGCTGGCGTCGGCCTCTTCCAGGGCGGCGCAGAGTTCAGTCAGCAGCTCTTGATTGAGCGCGTTCAACGCTTCGGGTCGGTTCAGCTTGATGAGGCAAACGTGGTCCTTCACTTCGACGTTGATCGTCTCATAGGCCATGGGTATCGCTTTCGATTGTTCCGTTCAGAAACGAGTCATTATCACGAGACATATCTCGTTCAAGCTATCTTTGGCACTTGCCACAGTAGAAAGACGATCGCCCGGATTGGGTGATTCTCGCAATGGTTCCGCCGCATCCCTCCCGCCGACACGGCTCTCCCTCGCGGCCGTAGACATCAAAGGCATGCTGAAAATATCCAAGTTCTCCATTGGCTTGCCGGAAATCTTTCAGCGAGGAGCCACCGGCGCGAATGGCATCTTTCAACACGGTGCGGATGATCGGCACCAGCGCCGCCACGCGCGGCGCGGCAATCTGCCCTGCCTTTCTTTTGGGCGAGATCCCGGCCCGGAACAGCGTTTCGCAGACGTAGATATTGCCCAGACCGGCGATGATTCCCTGATCCAGAAGCGCCGATTTCACCGGCGTGTTGCGTCCTTTGAAGGCAGCGGTCAGGTGATCTTCGTGGAAATCATTGCCAAGCGGCTCAGGCCCCAGCACCGACAGCAGCTTGTGCTGCTCTGCCGTGGAGGTCTCCAAGAGATCCATCGCCCCAAACCGGCGCGGGTCGTTGAAGGTGATGCGCGCACCATTGTCCATGTCCAGCACTACATGGTCGTGCTTCTGGGCCTGCGGATGTTCATGTACGAAACGCCCCAGCGGATCCCCCGAGACCGTCATGCGGCCCGACATACCCAGATGCACCAGCAGGGTTTCCCCCGTATCGAGATCGGCCAGGATGTATTTCGACCGGCGTCTCAGTGCATTGACTCGGGCTCCGGTCAACCTCTCCGCCATGCGATCGGGGAAGGGCCAGCGCAGATCCGGGCGGTTCACTGCAGCCCGCGTGATCACCGCGCCTTCCATTGCAGGCGCCAAACCTTGGCGCACCGTCTCGACCTCTGGCAATTCTGGCATTACATCGCTCCTGACACTTTAGATGCATGGGCCGCATTGTGCCCGACCGCAAGCGCCCTATAACTGGGACGAACCTAGGAAAACGGCAAGCCGCATGAGCGATACAAACGACACCACCACCCATTTCGGCTTTGAAACCGTTCCCGAGCGGGAAAAGGCGGGCCGCGTGCAGGGCGTCTTCAACTCTGTTGCCTCGAAATACGACGTGATGAACGACGTGATGAGCGTCGGCATCCACCGCATCTGGAAGGATGCGATGATGGACTGGCTGGCGCCGCGCCCCGGTCAGCGTCTTCTGGACGTGGCAGGCGGCACCGGCGACATTTCCTTCCGCTTCCTGAAACGCGCCGGGCACGGGCATTCCACCGTGTTGGATCTGACCCAGCCAATGCTGGAGGAAGGCCGAATGCGCGCAGAAGCCGCCCAGATGGCCGACAGCTTGGATTGGGTCACAGGCGATGCCATGGCGCTACCGTTCAAGGACAATACCTTTGACGTCTACACGATTTCCTTCGGGATCCGGAACGTCACCCGCCCGCAAAAGGCGCTGGAGGAAGCCTACCGCGTGTTGAAACCCGGTGGCCGCCTGATGGTGCTGGAATTCTCGCAGCTCCCGAATGACGGCATGCAGAAGCTTTATGATCTATACAGCTTCAACGTCATCCCCCGGATGGGCAAGCTGATCGCCAATGACTACGACAGCTATCAGTATCTGGTCGAATCGATCCGCAAATTCCCCGACCAAGAGACCTTCCTGCAAATGGTGAAGGACGCCGGGTTCGCAAACGCCAAATACCGCAACCTGTCCCTGGGCATCGCGGCGCTGCACTCCGGCTGGAAGATCTGATCCATGCGCGGTCCCCACAACATTATCCGCCTGATCCGCACCGGCGCCACGTTGGAGCGTACCGGCGCCATGAACGTGGTACTGGACGCCTTTGAAGCGCCAAAGCCGCTGCGCATCCTGGCGCATACCCTTGGCTGGCCATTCAAATGGCTGGGCTACAAGGGCGATCCACAGATGCCCGCCGCGACCCGCGCTCTGACCGCGCTGGGACCGGCCTACATCAAGTTCGGACAGGTCCTGTCCACCCGCCCCGATGTGGTGGGCGATGATCTGGCCCAGCAGCTTCGCGTCCTACAGGACAAATTGCCCCCCTTCCCGCGCGAAGTTGCGATGGCCGAAGTGGCAAAAGAGCTGGGCCGACCGGTGGATGAGGTATTTTCCGAGTTCAGCGAGCCGATTGCCGCCGCATCAATCGCGCAGGTACATCGGGCACGGCTGGCAGATACCGGAGAATACGTCGCCGTAAAGGTGCTGCGCCCCGGCATTGAACGCGCCTTCCGCAAAGACGTGGACGCCTTCTATTTCGCAGCGCGCATCGTCGACCTTTTCGCCCCTGGCGCCCGGCGACTGCGCCCCATGGATGTGATCGAACATTTCGATGGCGTGGTACAGGGTGAGCTGGACCTGCGCCTGGAAAGCGCCGCCGCCTCGGAATTTGCCGCCAACACCGGACAGGACGAGGGCTTTACCCTGCCGCCGGTTCAATGGAACCACTCGGCGCGCCGGGTGATGACGCTGGGTTGGGCCGATGGTGTGCCGCTGGGTGACAATGACGCCATCGATGCGGCGGGCCACGACAGGCAGGTACTGGGCGCACGGGTGCTGACCCTGTTCCTGCAACACGCCCTGCGCGATGGCTTCTTCCACGCCGACATGCACCAAGGCAACCTAAAGGTCGCCGCCAATGGCGATATCATCGCCTATGATTTCGGGATCATGGGGCATATCGACGAATACACCCGCCGGGTCTACGCCGAGATCCTGTTCGGCTTCATCAAGCGCGATTACAAACGTGTCGCCGAGGTGCATTTCGAAGCCGGCTATGTCCCCGCCGACCGCGACGTGGATGAATTCGCCCGCGCCCTGCGCGCGGTCGGGGAGCCGATCTTTGGCATGGACGCCAGCCATATCTCCATGGGCCGCCTGCTGAATTATCTTTTCGAGGTGACCGAGCGGTTTGGCATGGAAACCCGGACCGAGCTGATCCTTTTGCAACGCACCATGGTCGTTGTTGAAGGTGTCGCCCGCTCGCTGGATCCGCATATCAACATCTGGGAAGCCGCCCGCCCCGTGGTCGAGGATTACATCAAGAAATCCATCGGCCCGCGCGCGGTGGCGTCGGATCTGCTCAGCACGGCCCGGGTGATGGCCCGCTTTGGCCCGCGCCTGCCCGCGCTGGTGGAACGAGCGCTTGTCGCGCAGGTTCAGGACACAGAGGCGCACCCGCGCAGCTCCTGGGGCTGGCTTGCACCGGCGATTATCGGGGCTGGTGCAGGTGGTCTTTGTGTGGGGCTGTTGGCGCTTGCTCTCTGAACACGGTCGGCTCCGGCAAATCACGCAAAAAGCCGAAACCATAGGGCCGTGAAGATGCCCAAAATCCGCAACTGGTCGAAAATCAGAGGGGGGCGTCGACCCAAACCGTCAAGTGTTTTCGCTTTCCGTCCTTGGCCTGAAGCGAAACGGCTCCCACCCCCTCGCTGAACCTAGAACCGCAGCCGACCATAAATGGCGCTGCGCGACCAGATGAGCTGGAGTAGTTGCCTTTGCAACGGAATTCGACCTCCCCCAGCGCATAAATCGGATATGCGGCTTGAGGTCTATTAAGTTCCCTGACAGCAACATTCGCCGGACCAATGTCCAGAACCAGTTGCTTACCGTAGTGAGAAAAAAGCTTCGCTTGCGCTCTTTTTCCGCCACTGCAGGAGATAAAACCATCGTGGACGTCAGCTCCGCGAAAATACGGGATCTCTCCTGAACAAATAACCGTTCTTCTTGAAGTCCGGAATTCAGCTTCAGGCGTTCCTTCGAAACTTGGCGAGAGAACCTTTCCATCACCAGTCGTGACAAGAACGGGTTGAACAGTGTTCTCTTGGTTTCTACCCAACTGCGCTGCAGCCGCTACTGGGTAGACCAAGGGGGCGACCAGAACATTTGACGCAGTCAATCCCGCTGCGCCAGCGGTCTCTTGATCACAACCGACACAGAGAGACGCCGCGAACATCGATAAAGCCCTCAAAACTCTGTTCGAAAGTGCACCTATCAAAACACCGCTCCATCGCGTCCACCGGACTCGGAGACTAGGCGCGCCACATGGTTTTGTAGTTGAGGTAAATCAATATCAGCAGAAACGACCAAAAGCAGCACAGCAGTATTTGCAGGCTGGCCGCGGCAAGCAAGAACAAGGTCTCCCGCGCGGATTTGCCCTCCTGTTGGAGGTCTGCCCCCTGAAACCCGGCGCGCGTGGACCTGCCACACGCGCCAGTTATCGCTTATCAGAGACGTTCGATCGCCAGGGCGATGCCCTGACCGCCGCCGATGCACATGGTGATGAGGCCCAGCTTGCCGCCAGTGCGCTCCAGTTCATACAGCGTCTTGATGGTGATCAGCGCGCCGGTGGCGCCAACCGGGTGGCCCAGTGCGATGGCGCCGCCATTCGGGTTCACCTTGGCTGGATCAAGTCCCAGTTCCTTGTTCACAGCCAGCGCCTGCGCGGCAAAGGCTTCGTTGGATTCGATCACGTCGAAATCGCTCGCCTTCAGGCCGGTTTTCTTCAGCAAGTTCTGCACCGCAGGGACCGGGCCGATGCCCATCACCTCGGGGCGCACACCAGCATGGGCGTATCCGACGACCCGCGCCTTGGGCGTGAGACCGGCTTTTTCAGCCGCCTCGGCCCGCGCCAGAACCAGCGCCGCTGCACCATCATTGATGCCCGAGGCGTTGCCCGCGGTCACACGGCCATCCTTCTGGAACACCGGACGCAGACCGGCCAGCGCCTCCATCGAGGTTGCCTTGGGGTGTTCGTCCACCTCAAACGGCACCATGTCGCGCTTGACCTTGACCTCAACCGGCACGATCTGGCTGGAGAAATGCCCCGCCTCGATCGCAGCTGCCGCGCGGGTCTGGCTGGTCATCGCGAATTCATCCATCTGCTCGCGGGTGACGCCGTGTTCATCCGCCACATTTTCCGCAGTGACTCCCATGTGTCCGGTGCCAAAGGGGCAGCTCAGCGCGCCCAGCATCATGTCCAGCGACTTCACATCGCCCATCTTCTGACCCCAGCGCGCCGACGGCGTGATGAAGGGGCTGCGCGACATGTTCTCGGCGCCGCCGGTCAGGGCGTAATCCGCATCACCCAGCATCAGCGACTGGATACCCGACACGATGGCCTGCGCACCCGATCCGCACAGGCGGTTCACGTTCATCGCCGGGGTGCCGTTGGGAACACCTGCCTGCATTGCTGCGACACGGGACAGGTACATATCGCGCGGTTCAGTGTTGATCACATGGCCAAAGACCACGTGGCCGATCTGTTCCGGGGCCACGCCCGAACGCTCCAGCGCCGCCTTGGAAGCCACGGTGGCCAGGTCGATGGGGGCAGTGTTCGCCAGAGCGCCACCAAAGGTGCCAATGGCGGTCCGGGCGCCGTCCAGGATCACGATATCGGTCATTTTTCTCTCCTCACGAGTCAGTTGCGCGCATTATGCAGATGCAGCATCCGCTGTCTTGTCAAACGTACCGTCATTGACAAATCAAGACGCAAACCGCACGGTTCCGTTATGCCGGAAAACACAGACGATATCCTGACATTACTGCCATCGCGCCTGAAAGAGGCCCGCCGCGCCAAGGGCCTAAGCCTAGAAGCCGTGGCGAACCTGTCGGGCGTCTCGCGCTCCATGGTCAGCCAGATCGAGCGCGGCGAATCCAGCCCCACGATTGCCACCTTATGGAACCTGACGCGGGCGCTGCAGGTGGATTTTGCCGGGCTGCTGGACGCCGCTGACAAGGCGGACCGGATCGAGGTGCTGCGCGACGGTGATGTGCCCACCATCGACAATATGGGGCAAGGCTGCCGGATCCGCATCCTCTCCCCGCCCGAGGACGCAGGCGGGCACGAGGTTTACGATATCCTGCTTGATGCGGGCGGCGCGCTGGACAGCCAGCCGCACGGACGCGGAACGGCCGAGCATCTGACGGTGCTGGAGGGCGACATCACTGTCACATCTGGCAGCGCCCATATGCGCCTGCACGCAGGGGACACCGCGCGCTATGCCGCCGATATACCCCACAACATCACCGCACCAGATAGCGCCGCGCGGGTCTTTCTGATCGTCAAGAACGGCTGAACCCGATCCGGAACCGATCCTGTTGGCCGGTCGCGCATGCGGCAGGCACGCCCCTGCCCACCCCACGGCGGGCGCTGAGCACATCGATGCCATCCGGTCATTAGATTCCAATACCATCTCATTCCAAAATTCCAGTTTCACGGATATTTTTCCGCCATTAAGAATTTCCCCTATTTGGGAATCGAATCCGTTATGGTAGACACACTTCCGACGTAGAAGGAGATTCCCCATGTCCAATGCCTTTTTGACAGATATCGCCAAGACCCTGGACGCGATCGAAGCCGAAGGTCTGACCAAGCGGGAACGAATGATCACCTCCCCACAGGGGGGCGAAATCACGGTGGGCGACCGCGAGGTCATCAACCTCTGCGCCAACAACTATCTGGGACTGGCGGATCACCCCGATCTGATCTCCGCCGCCTGCAATGCCATGGATGACAAGGGGTTCGGTATGGCCTCGGTCCGCTTCATCTGCGGCACCCAGGACATCCACCGCGAGTTGGAACAGAAGCTGGCCAAGTTCCTGAACAAGGATGACGCCATCCTCTTCGCCGCCTGTTTTGATGCAAATGGCGGGCTGTTCGAACCTCTGCTCGGCCCCGAGGATGCCATCATCTCGGACAGCCTCAACCATGCCTCGATTATCGACGGGGTGCGCCTGTGCAAAGCGAAACGCTATCGCTACCTCAACAGTGACATGAATGATCTGGAGGCCTGGCTGAAACAGGCCCGCGAGGACGGCGCGCGCCATATCATGATCGCCACCGATGGCGTCTTTTCGATGGATGGCTACCTGGCCAAACTGCCCGAAATCCGCGCGCTCGCGGACAAATACGACGCCGTGGTGATGGTGGACGATTGTCACGCCACGGGGTTCATGGGGCCGAATGGCGCCGGGACGCCGGATCATTTCGGTGTCGATGTGGACATTCTGACGGGAACTTTGGGCAAAGCACTTGGGGGGGCCATCGGCGGTTATATCGCCGGGCCGCAGCCAGTGATCGACCTGCTGCGGCAGCGGGCGCGGCCCTATCTGTTCTCCAATTCGCTGCCGCCCTCTATCGTTGCTGCCGGAATCGAGGCGCTGAACCTTGTCGAACAGGGCGCGGACCTGCGCGCACGCCTGTTCGAGAACACCCGGTTCTGGCGCGCGGGGCTGGAAAGCCTAGGCTTTGATCTATTGCCGGGCGAGCATCCCATTGTGCCGGTGATGCTGGGCGAGGCGCAGCTGGCGCAGGACATGGCGGCGCAGCTTTTTGACGAAGGCGTCTATGTCTCTGGCTTCTTCTTCCCGGTGGTGCCGCGCGGCCAGGCGCGTATCCGCACCCAGATGAACGCGGCCCTGACGCGCGAAGAACTGACCCGCGCCCTTGCCGCCTTTGGCAAGGTGGGCAAATCGCTGGGAGTGATCTCATGACACGGCCTGACAGGATACCGAACACCATGAAGGCCCTGGAAAAATCCAGACCCGAAGAGGGCCTCTGGATGGTCGAGGCCCCGGTGCCCGAGATCGGCGCGGATGATGTGCTGATCAAGATCAACAAGACCGGCATCTGCGGCACCGATCTGCATATCTGGAGCTGGGACGACTGGGCGCAACGCACTGTGCCCGTCCCGCTGATCACCGGGCATGAGTTCGCCGGGGAGATCGTCGAGCTTGGCAGCAACGTGACGGATCTGAAGATTGGTCAACGCTGCTCGGGCGAAGGGCATCTGATCGGTCATCACTCGCGCCAGTGGCGGGCTGGCAAGTTCCATCTGGATCCCGAAACCCGCGGCATCGGCGTCAACGAACAGGGTGCCTTTGCCGAGTATCTGCGCCTGCCCGCCTTTAACGTGGTGCCTTTGCCGGATGAAATCCCGGATGACATCGGCGCGATTCTGGACCCTCTGGGCAATGCGGTTCACACCGCGCTCAGCTTTGATCTGGTGGGGGAGGACGTGCTGATCACCGGCGCCGGACCTATCGGCATCATGGCCGCAGCGGTTGCCCGCCACGTTGGTGCGCGCCATGTGGCGATCACCGATGTGAACCCAGCGCGGCTGGCCCTTGCCGCAAAGGTCGCGGATGTCCGTGCCGTGAACGTGGCTCAGGAAGACTTGCAAGACGTCATCGCGGAACTGGGCATGACCCAGGGCTTTGATGTCGGGCTTGAGATGTCAGGAAACCAATCCGCGCTTGATCAGATGATCGAAGCACTGGTGATGGGCGGCAAGATCGCGCTTCTTGGCATTCCGCCCGGAAAATCCCCGGTCGACTGGAGCCGCATCGTCTTCAAGGCGATCACCCTGAAAGGGGTCTACGGGCGCGAGATTTTCGAGACCTGGTACAAGATGATCGCCATGCTGCAAAACGGCCTCGATATCTCGGAAATCATCACAAACCGATTCGGAATAGATTCGTTCAAAGATGGCTTTTCGACCATGAAATCCGGTCAGTGCGGCAAGGTGATTCTAGACTGGACTTGACCAAACGGCGCGGACAGAACAACGCTCAAAATCATGCGCAACACCCAATAAAACAACAAAAAACCGCCCTATCAAGGGGCGGTTTGCAATCTGGTCAAGCGCGATAAATTGGCGTGACTGGCGCTAAAACATGTCATCCCAGAACCGAGAAGAAAAACAGAATAAAACTCGTAAAGTAGCGTCCAGCCACAGTTCACTATTAGCACACTTCTCTGTGATTTGCGACGAAAAGCGCTGGGATTCTGCGTAAAAAACGCGGTTCTTTTGGTTAGGCGGAGCCTATGCTTTTGCGCCCCTGATCGCTCAGCAGCCAGCAGTCCTTTCCTTCGAAGACGGCAGCACTCAGCGGGCGGCCAAAGCCTGCGCCGCTGTCCAGATTGACACGGTTGCCGCGATGCTCAGCGCTTGGGACATGGGTGTGGCCATGCACCACCAGCCAGGGGTGTCGGCGGGTGTCGTCGAGGAATTCATGCCGGATCCAGATCTTGTCATCCTCGGTCTGCGCCTGCAGCGGCACGCCGGGACGGATGCCCGCATGGACGAACAGCAGCTCGCCCTGTTCATGGTGGCTGGGCAGGGCCGCCAGAAAATCCCGGTGGCGCTCCGGCACGGCGGCGCGCGCTTCTTCGTGCACCTCGTGGATACGCGCCCGTTCCGGAACATCTACCCCGTAAGAGGCCAGCGTCTGCACCCCGCCGATCTTCTCGTGCAGCCAGTGATAGCCGACCAGCAGTCGGGCATCGTTGCGGGGATAGTCCTCCATGAACATCGAGAACATGCGGTCGTGGTTGCCCATCAGGCAGGTCCAGTTCTTGCCCGCCGCCTGCCCTTCGATCAGCAGATCCAAGACACCCCGGCAATCCGGCCCGCGATCCACGTAATCGCCAAGAAACACCACCTGAGCATCGGGACCACCATCCGCCGCGATCCGCTCCAGCGCCTCTTCCAGCATCTCGCGCTGTCCGTGAATGTCTCCTATGGCGTAGATCGGCGCGGGCATGGGCATCTCCTTGGCTGCGATACGGAATAGATGGCCGATGCACCGCCCTACCACAAGGGGCAGCCTGTGGGACGCCGAAGGTTAGCCGCGAATGACGCCCCCTGCCCGGTGGCGCAGCGCGGGAAATATGTGGATCGAAAACCGGAAACCGATCACAGTTGTCGCCACCTGCCGCAACCGATCCGCCATTCAAGGCGGGCATGGGATGATACGGCAGGCGTTTTTGGTGAGTTCAAGGGGGACGATCAGATGAAAGGTATTTCATCCGCATTTTTCATTGTCGCGGTCTGCGCGGCGCTTGGGGGGATGGTCTGGGGCATCCAGATGGCCGCGACGGGCGATCACGTCCTGTCGCCCGCGCATGGGCATCTCAACCTGATCGGCTGGGTCAGCTTTGCGATCTTCGGCTTTTACTATCATCTGGTGCCAGCCGCGGATCAGGGACTGCTGCCAAAGCTGCATTTTGCGCTGTCTGCCGCCGGGCTGGGCCTGATCGTGCCGGGCATTGCCATGGCCATTGCCAGTCACAATGAAATGCTGGCCAAGCTCGGCTCGGTGCTGACCCTGGCGGGGATGTTGGCGTTTTTTGTGGTCGTGCTGCGGTCGATCCGGAAATAACCGGCACGCAGACCAACGGAACATGAAAAAGCCGCCCCCAAGTGAAGGGGCGGCTTCTCCGATTTCAGGCCATAAGGCAGGTTATTTGACGTCGAATTGCAGCGGCTTGATCTGGTTGAACAGGCCGGTTTCGGCCAGTTTGGCGCGCGCCTCGGCCGGGACCAGACCGTCGACATACAGGAGCGCGATCGCTTCACCACCAGCCACAGCGCGGCCCAGGGTAAAGTTCGCGATGTTGACGCCGTGATCGCCCATGGTCTTGCCCAGGGTACCGATGATGCCCGGCACGTCGTTGTTGGTGGTGTAGAGCATGTGCTCACCCACTTCGGCGTCGATGTTGATGCCCTTGATCTGGATGAAGCGCGGCTTGCCATCCGAGAACACGGTACCCGCGATGGAGCGTTCACGCGTCGGGGTCGCCACGGTCACCTTCACGTAGCCTTCGAATGCGCCGGACTGTTCCTGGTTGGTGGTCGAGACTTTGATGCCGCGCTCCTTGGCGATCATCGGGGCCGAGACCATGTTCACATCCGGGTTGATCGACTTCATGATCCCGGCAATCAGCGAGCAGTTCAGGGCCTCAAGGTTCATCTCGGACGCGCAGCCATCATAGAGGATGTTGATCGCCTTGATCGGCTCGTCATCGGTCATCTGGCCGATGAAAGCGCCCAGATGTTCGGACAGCTTGATCCAGGGACCCATGACCTTGGCTTCTTCAGCCGTCACCGAGGGCATGTTGAGGGCGTTCTCGACGGCGCCGGTCAAGAGGTAGTTCGCCATCTGCTCGGCCACCTGCAGGGCGACGTTTTCCTGCGCTTCGGTGGTGGCGGCGCCCAGGTGCGGGGTGCAGACCACGTTGGGCAGATTGAACAGCACGTTGTCCTTGGCTGGCTCTTCCGAGAAGACGTCAAAGGCCGCACCGGCAACGTGACCGGATTTCAGTGCTTCCGCCAGTGCCTCTTCATCGACCAGGCCACCGCGGGCACAGTTGATGATCCGCACGCCCTTCTTGGTCTTGGCGAGGTTTTCAGCCGACAGGATATTCTTGGTCTGATCGGTCAGCGGCACGTGCAGGGTGATGAAGTCGGCGCGGGACAGCAGTTCGTCCAGCTCGACCTTTTCGACACCCATCTTGTCGGCCTTCTCCTGACCCAGGAAGGGGTCATAGGCAACGACTTTCATCTTGAGGCCACGGGCACGGTCACAGACGATGCCGCCGATGTTGCCCGCACCGATGACGCCCAGGGTCTTGCCGGTGAGTTCAACACCCATGAACTTGGATTTTTCCCATTTGCCCGCGTGGGTAGAGGCGGAGGCTTCGGGGATCTGGCGAGCAACGGCGAACATCATCGCGATGGCGTGTTCGGCGGTGGTGATCATGTTGCCAAAGGGCGTGTTCATCACGATCACGCCTTTTTTCGACGCGGCTTCCTTGTCGATGTTGTCGGTGCCGATACCGGCGCGGCCGATCACCTTGAGGTTGGTGGCGTTCTCGAGGATCTTCTCGGTGACCTTGGTGGCCGAGCGGATGGCAAGACCATCGTAGTTGCCGATCACCTCGGCCAGCTTGTCCTTGTCCTTGCCAAGGTCGGGCTGAAAGTCGACCTCGATGCCGCGATCACGGAAGATCTGAACGGCGGCTTCGGAGAGTTTGTCGGAAATGAGTACTTTGGGGGCCATGTCTGGTGGTCCTTTGTGCGGGGGCCTGTGGAAAGGCCGTCAATTTTGAACGAGGGAAGCGTCCGACCCTGGTGGGTGCAAAGCGCCCTCCTGGAGGAGGGTCGGGCGCTGCCCGGCGGTGCCGCCGGGCGAAGTCACTTGATCAGCCTTGCGCGGCAATCTCGGCCTCAAAGGCCCATTCGAGCCAGGGCAGCATGGCCTCGATATCCGAGGTTTCGACCGTGCCACCGCACCAGATCCGCAGACCGGCAGGCGCGTCACGATAGGCGCCGATGTCCAGCGCGATGTTTTCCGCTTCCAGGCGTTTGGCCACGGCCTTGGCAAAGGCAGCGCCGTCCTTGATGCGGTCATCGGTGAACTTCAGGCAGACCGAGGTGTTCGACAGGGTCGCCGGATCCTTGGCCAGGAAATCGATCCAGTCGTGCAGTTCGACAAAATCGGCAACCGCCTTGGTGTTGGCATTGGCGCGGTTCTGCAGCCCTTCAAGACCGCCAACCGAACGCGCCCAGTCCAGCGCGAAGAGGTAGTCTTCGACCGCCAGCATAGAGGGCGTGTTGATGGTCGCACCGGAGAAGATACCGTCGATCAGCTTGCCGCCCTTGGTCAGGCGGAAGATTTTCGGCAGCGGCCATGCGGGCGTGTAGCTTTCCAGGCGCTCAACCGCGCGCGGGGAGAGGATCAGCATGCCGTGGGCCGCTTCGCCGCCCAGCACCTTTTGCCAAGAGAAGGTGGTCACATCCAGCTTGTCCCAAGGCAGATCCTGCGCAAAGGCAGCCGAGGTGGCATCGCAAAGGGTCAGACCTTCGCGGTCCGCCGGGATCCAGTCGCCATTCGGGACGCGAACACCCGAGGTGGTGCCGTTCCAGGTAAAGACGACGTCATTGGCAAAATCGACCGAGGCCAGATCGACGATCTCGCCGTAGTCTGCGGTCTTGGCGACGGCATCCAGTTTCAGCTGCTTGACCACATCGGTGATCCAGCCGGAGCCGAAGCTTTCCCAGGCGAGCATCTCAACGCCGCGGGCGCCCAGCAGGCTCCACATGGCCATTTCCATGGCACCGGTGTCCGATGCGGGCACGATGCCGATCTTGTAATCAGCGGGGATCCCCAGAACTTCGCGGGTGCCTTCGATGGCAGCCTTCAGCTTGTCCTTGCCGACAGCGGCACGGTGCGAGCGGCCCAGAGGCGCATCTGCGAGTTTGGTCAGATCGAATGTGGGGGGTTTGGCACAGGGGCCCGAGGAAAAACGCGGATTGGCCGGCCGCGTAGCCGGTTGCTGGTTAGCCATTGATGCTATCCTTCCAGATAAATGCCCCTCGTTGGGGAGGGGTGTCCCACGGACGGAGCTAAGGCCTGCCGCGCGGCCGCGCAATACGCAAAACGACAGATTGCGGCGATCTGGCGCGCAATTGCGACCCCTCCTGACGCCTTTCGGAAACTTTCCACCCCGGATCGGCACCCGATCCGCCCCGTACAGGCTCTGTCATTGCGGCGAGGTATGGGATGCTGTTGTCTGTCTCCATGGTGTTTCGAATCGGATTTCGCGGATGAGCAAACTGGCGCTGGTGACCTATTCCTTTGCGCTGCTGCTGATGGTGGGCTGGCTGCTGACCGCCGGTCAGGCCGTGCTGCTGCCGATCCTCGTGGCCGTGATCGCCGTCTACATCCTGACCACCGCCGCCGAGGTTCTGGCCGATGTGCCAGGGTTCGGCCGACTGCCCCGTACTGCGCGGCGGCTGCTGGTGCTGCTGGCCATCCTTGCCGCCTTCATGGTGCTGGCCTCCTTCATTACGGCCAGCGCCACGGCGATCTCTGCCGCCCTGCCGCAATACGCCGCCAATCTCGATAAGCTGCAGCACGATTTCCTGACCTATCTCGGCGTCGACGAGGTGCCCAGCTGGGCCAACCTGGGCGAAAGCCTGCTGGACCTGATCGACGCCACCACGCTGATGCCCGCGATGCTTGCCACCATCAGCAACGGCGGCACCCTGATCGTCAGCGCCGCGCTATACGCCGTGTTCATCCTGACGGAACTGGACCGGCTGCCGGAAAAGACCCTGATGGCGATGCGCGAGCCGGAAGATGCCGAGCGCACACTGGAGCTGGCCCGCAAGATCAACGACAAGATCGGCGGGTATCTGGCAGCAAAGACGCTGGTGAACGTCATTCTGGGGCTGGTGTCCTATGCGATCCTTCTAATGCTGGGGATTGCCCACCCGGCCTTCTGGGCGATCCTGATCGGGCTGCTCAATTACATTCCCTATATCGGCTCGATCATCGCGGTGTTCTTTCCGGTCACCATCAGCCTGATCCAGTTCGGCTCCTTCGGCCACGCGGCGCTGGCGCTGGTGACGCTGATGACGCCCCAGATGATCATCGGTTACTACGTTGAGCCGAAATACCTTGGGCATTCGGTCAACCTCAGCCCGTTCTCGGTTCTTCTGGCGCTGGCGCTCTGGACCGAGCTTTGGGGCATGACCGGCGCCATTCTTGCGGTGCCACTGACCGCGATGGTGATGATCATCCTCGCGGAAATCCCGACCACCCGCTGGCTGGCAGTGCTGATGTCCCAGAACGGCAAGATCTGACCCCCCAGCACATGCAGGCATGCGCGATTGGCCGCAGGGGCTGGCCCCGGCGATCCCGCCTCGCTATGACATGCCGCAATTCACCCTGTTCCTGTCTCTCCCCCGCTCCGGAGCCTGCCTATGTATACCGTCACCCTGCTTTGCAATCCTGCGGCGCCCTGCCTTGAGGCGACCCTGGTCGAGTCCCTGCGCAATGCCTGGGGCGGCGGCGAGGCCCAGTGGCTGGCCCCCGACGTGGCCGCCGAGTTTGTGCTGGAAACCCTGCCGGACAACCAATGGGACGTCTGGCAGGATCTGCAGAACATGGCTGTCGATCTGGTCATCCAGCCGACCGAGGGACGCCGCAAACGCATGCTGCTGGCGGATATGGATTCCACCATGATCCAGCAGGAATGCATCGACGAGCTGGCAGAGGTTGCTGGCGTCGGGGAGCGGGTGAAAGACATCACCGCCCGCGCGATGAACGGCGAACTCGATTTCGAAGGTGCTCTGACCGAACGGGTCGGCCTGCTGAAGGGCCTGCCCGAGGGCATGATCACCGAGGTTCTGAACACCCGCATTACCCTGATGCCGGGCGGGGCAGAGCTCGTCGCCACGATGAAGGCAAACGGCGCCTATACGGCGCTGGTCTCGGGCGGGTTCACCGCCTTTACCGCGCGGGTCGCGGGCCAGCTGGGCTTTGACGAAAACCGCGCCAATACCTTGTTGACGGCAGAGGGCACACTGACCGGGGATGTGGCCCGCCCGATCCTGGGACGCGAGGCCAAGGTCAACGCGCTGGAAGAGATCACCGCCCGGCTGGGTCTGACTGAGGCGGAGGTGATCGCCGTCGGGGATGGTGCTAATGATCTTGGCATGCTCAGCCGTGCGGGCGCAGGCGTTGCGCTGCACGCCAAGCCGTCGGTGGCGGCGGAATGTGATATCCGGATCAATCACGGGGATCTCACTGCGCTGCTTTATGTGCAGGGCTATGCCCGCAGCGATTTCCAGGCCTGATAGACGTGCTCGACCTATTGCCCGGCTTTGAGGTCGGGATCGAAACCCTTCTGCTGTTGATGACAGCCGGGTTTCTTGCCGGGTTCATCGATGCCGTCGCCGGGGGCGGCGGACTGATCACGGTTCCCGTGCTGCTGATCGCGGGAGCCAACCCGGTCACAGCCCTGGCCACCAACAAAATTCAGGGCCTGTTCGGCGCCGCCACCGCCGCCCTGTCCTATGCCCGCGGCGGTCATGTGGACCTGCGTCGGCAGGGGGGGGCAGCGCTGATCGCCTTTGTCGCAGCGATCGCCGGGGCGCTTCTGGTCTCGGTTCTGCCGACAGAGTGGATCCGGATGATCCTGCCACTGCTGCTTATCGGAATCGCGGTCTTCTTTGCCACCAAGAAGGGGCTTGGCGATATCGACCGCGCGCGCCGCCTGTCACCTGCCTTGTTCGCAGGTACCATGGTGCCGCTCTGCGCAGCCTACGATGGGCTGCTGGGACCGGGTGCGGGCAGTTTCTACATGCTCGCCTTCGTGTCGCTGGCGGGCTACGGCATTCTCAAGGCAACGGCCCATACCAAGCTGCTGAACCTCGCCTCGAACGCCGGGGCGCTGGTCGCCTTTGCCTTTGTCGCGACGCCCTGGTGGATGACCGGACTGGCCATGGGTCTTGCGCAGATCGCAGGGGCGCGGCTGGGCGCCGGGCTGGCTCAGAAGATTGGCGCTCGGTTGATCAAACCGCTGCTGGTTCTGACTTCGGTGGCGCTGGCGATGAAACTGATCTTCGACATGCTCTAAAGGCAGAACCCCGGGCCGACGAGAAGGCGCGCCATATAGCGTCCGGGCCTCTCCCGCGCCCACAGGTGCAACGGCCCTGGTGCCGTCACCCCATGACGGCCTTGGGCGTGGCGCCGCGCCACGCGCGGCGCCCCGCCCCACCGGAGGGCGGCTGTTGAAAAGCGGTACCACGGGGGGGTGGCCGCCCCTGCGCGTCAGCATGCCCGGTC